>DATIWA010000751.1:0-6168 GCA_035465515.1 Candidatus Limnocylindrales bacterium
AGACAGAAGCCGACTTTGAGGCCAAATCCATGCCGGACCGTGTGGTGTCTTTCCTCAAGACCGCATTTCATTTTTTCCGTCTGACACGCTGGAACAGAGTCTTCCGCCTGGTGCATTAACTGATGACGAGTCTTACACGCAAGAAGATCATTGTTGGCGTCCTGCTGTTGCTGGCGCTCGCGATCTTTCTGCCGCCCAACATCAACGGGGTGCGATTTCGCGGCACGCTGGAAGGGTCGCTCAGCGCCGCCCTGGGAAGGCCGGTGAAAATCGGCCAGGTGAAGTACCGCGTATTCCCCCGGCCGGGCTTCGATGTGTATGACCTTCAGGTCATGGACGATCCCGCATTCAGCGCCGAACCGCTGCTGGTGTGCGGAAAAGTGACCGCCGACCTTCGCCTCACCTCACTCTGGCACGGCCGACTGGAGATCGCCAAACTTGGGCTGACGGATGACAAGGCGCCTCCCAGCCTGAATCTGGTCTACTCCAAGGGGCGGCTGAATCTGGAATCACTGCTGCTGCGCGTGGAGCAGGTTCCCTCCGCCCCGACCGGAAAACTGCGAGCTGAAGAGCGGGCGCGGTTCCCCTACATTGAAGCAAACGGCGGCCGCATCAATTTGAAATTGGGGCCGGAAAAAAAGCCGTTCACCATCAGCGACACCGATTTTGCCTTCTGGCTGGCTGCCGAAGACGTCTGGCACGTTCGCGTGAAAGGCCATCCCGTCCGCACAGACATGAATTTGAGCGATACCGGCACGATCCGCCTCGAGGGCGACCTGCGCCGCTCGCATGACCTGCGCAACATGCCGGTGAAACTGAACCTCTCCTGGGACGACGCGCAGCTTGGGCAGTTTTCCAGCCTGGTCATGGGCCGCGACCGCGGGTGGCGCGGAGGTCTGAGCGCCAGCGCGCAACTCTCCGGGACGCCGGCCAGCCTGCACATCACTGCCGCCGGCGAACTGAGCGAATTCCGCCGCTATGACATCAATCGCAACCAGATGCCGAGAATACGCACTCGCTGCCTGGGCGATTATGTCCATGACGGTCTGGAACTCAAGTGCGATACGCCGCTGGAAAGCGGCGGCATCCTGTTGAACGCGCGCTGGTCGTCTCGAACGCCCCAGGACTATGACGTATCGGCGGTGGCCACACGCGTGCCGCTTTCGATGATGGCTACGCTGGCGCGCCACGCCCGCCGCACCATGCCCGATGACTTCAACGCCAACGGCGACCTCAATGCTGCGTTCGGGTTCCATTACCACAATGGCGTGCGCAACTGGCACGGGACGGGAATGACTTCAGCATTCCTGGTGCAGTCAGCGGCGGCGGAAAAGCCCTTTCCCGTGAGCCCTGTCCATTTCCACATGGGCATGCCGGAGACTTCCCCCGCGCTGGTAGCCAAAAAGTCACGCCAGAAGGAGAGCGCAGCGTCCTCCGGAACCGGCGATACCCTGACCATAGATCCGTTCTCGATTCAGCTGGGCCCCTCCACCACCTTGCAAGTGCAGGGTACGGCCGACGGAAACGGCTACTGGATCGGGACCAAGGGAATGGTGCCGCTGGAACGCCTGCTGGCCCTGGGTCGCGCAACGGGATTTCCTTCTTCCATCGCGAATACCACCGCTTCGGCGGTTGTGGACGTGAACATCAGCGGGCCCTGGGCGAATTTTGCTCCCGCCAGGCTGCGCGGCACCGCCCATCTGCAAAACGTGGCTTCCTGGATACCCGGCATCAAGGACCGCCTTGTACTGGCCCAGGCCGACGCGCAAATCAGCGAGGTCGAACTGGCGCTGGTGCACGTTGAAGGGCGGTTCGAGCACTCTCCCGTAAACTTCAGCGGGAACATAAACGTCCCCTGTAGTTGCCAGAATGGACCACCATGCCCGCTGGAGTTCGATCTCCATTCGGACTCGCTGGCCGTCTCCAGCCTGGCGACCCTGCTCGGGGCGGGGGACCGCGGGTGGAACATTCCCTTCTTCTCCGATTCCAGCAAGCTTCCGGACTTCAAGGCCGAAGGAGCGCTGAGCGTGGGAGAGTTCACGGTGGCCCAACTGCCGCTGGAAAACTTCAAGGCCCGCGTGGAGATCGGCAACAAAGCCATGCTGCTAAGCCGCATTACCGCGAGGCTGGCAGGCGGCTCCGTGGATGGGGACTGGCATGCTGACTGGAGCGGATCAACACCGCACTTTACGGCCAGTGGAACCATGGCCAATGTGGCCATGGACCGGCTCAGCCCGTCCGAACCGGACGTGGCCCTGGTCACCTCATGGGTGGCGGGCCGCGCGGATGTAAAATACGCCCTGAAGTTCGATGGAGGCACGCTCAGTGATATGGCCCGCAACACCAGCGGCCGGCTGGAGTACGTGGTAAATAGCGGCACGTCTCATCAGCTCACGCTGGATGGAGCTAAGCCGTTTAAATTCCAGAACTTACAGGGAGCCATCGAAATCGACAAGCAGGTTTTGAAAGTGCTTCCAAGCAAATTCAAGGCAGAAACTCGCATCTATGATTTCAGCGGGACCGTGTCTCTGGCTGACAAGCAGGCGAAACTGAGGCTGAGCAATAACGGCTCGCGCTGGGAGATTAGCGGGGCTTTGCAGAAGCCGCGGGTCGTCGGCCCGGAAGGTAAAGCCGAGACCACGGCCGCGCGTTCACGATGAAAACATCCTGGATTTTCTTCACCATCCTTCTGATCTGCTCGTTTACTTTCCTGGGCTGGCGCTCCAGTTCCATCGCTGCGCCGGGACACCACGGCTTTTCTCCGGCGAACCCGCCGGGGGAATCCGGGTCGAGCCATCGGCTGGCCGCCAGCATGCAAGTCAAGCTGGACCACATTGAGCGGAACGGCGCAAAAGCCCGCCCTGACCAGACGCCCACCGTCATGAGCGAAGAGGAGATCAACGACTATCTGGCCTCGGGCAGGGTGCAGCTCCCCGAGGGCGTAAAGAAGGTCCGGCTCCAGGGACAATCAGGAAAGGTGGACGCGTTTTTGACCGTAGATTTTGACAAGATCCGCGCCAGCCGTCAGTCCTCCAATCCTCTGCTGGGCCTGTTCAGCGGCACGCATGACGTAACCGTGGAATCCGACGCCTTTGGCCGCGGCGGGCAGGGCAAGGTCCATGTGAAGACCGTGAGCATTGATGGAATGGAAGTTCCGCATATCGCCCTGGAATACTTTGTGGACAAATACGTCACGTCCAAGTATCCGAACCTGGGACTGGACTCTCATTTCCAGATGCCGGCCAAGGTGGACACTGCCACCGTGGGGTATCACAAGCTGGTGGTCACGCAGAAATAAGCCGCAATTTCCCGGCGAAAATATAGTTCCGCGGCGAATTCCCGATAATCCAATTTCGTGAAGGCCTGCCTGTTCGGCGGCAACGGTGGATTTGCAGGGTCGCCGTTATATTATTGGAGTCACAGTAATTTCCTGGATAGGGGTGCTATGCCACGTTACGAATACCGCGATTTGCGTCCGATACCGGCCGCCGAGAAGGCGTTTCTGGACTGGATCCAGAAGCTGGACAACGAGTTTTCCAACCGGGATATCGAACATCGCTGTACCGTGGTCCGCAACGCTCTGCACGAAATTTACCTGGGCCGGCCTTACGCGGAGCCCGGGCCCAACACGCCGCCGGCGGTCCTGGCGCAGATCCACAACTTTGATCCGCGCAACGCCACCCTGGAGCCGGAATATTACGGCGACGTGGACGGGCAGAAATACGCCGAGCGCAAGCCGCTGATCTGGTTCTGGATGATGTTTGACCGCTCGCCGCTGGGGGTGAACCACTGGCTGGGCTATCGCGTGCGTTACATGCTGGCCCGGCACATCTTCAAACATGTGGGAAAGAACGTGAAGATCTTCCACGGCGTGGAATTTTCCTACGGGTACAACCTGACGGTGGAAGACAACTGCGTGATTCATAAATACACGCTGCTCGACGACCGCGGTGAAATCGTGATCCACGAAGGCTGCTCCATCTCCGACTACGCCAACGTGTATTCGCACGAGCACGATCTGAATGACGGCATGATCGTGACCAACTCAAAGACTGAGATCGGCCCAAGGGCGCGCATCACCTATCACGCCACGGTGATGAGCGGCGTGCATGTGCAGGAACACGGGTTGCTGGGCTCCATGGGCGTGGCGACCCGGGACATTGAGCCCTACACGATCGCCGTGGGGATCCCGGCCAAGCCGGTGAAGGTGAAGACGATTGCGTCGCAGCCGGCGGGAAACAAGACGGGCGCGTGATACCATCGAGGGATTGAGCGCAAAAGCTCGCCTTTCCGCCAGACAACCATGGAAGAGAACCACGGAAATCCACGCCAGCGCGCGCTGAGCGGCATGCGCCCCACCGGAAAGCTGCACCTGGGGAACTATGTCGGCGCGCTTCAGAACTGGGTAAAGCTCCAGTACACCCACAAGTGTTTCTTCTTCGTGGCCGACTGGCACGCCCTGACCACCGATTACGAAGACACGTCGCGCCTGGCCGACAACACGCTTGAAGTGCTTCTGGACTGGCTGGGAGCGGGGCTCGATCCCAAAGAGTGCACCATGTTCGTGCAGTCGCACGTGAAGCAGCACGCGGAGCTGCACGTGCTGTTTTCCATGGTCACGCCGCTGGGCTGGCTGGAGCGCGTGCCCACGTACAAGGAACAGCAGCAGAACCTGGCGACCAAGGACCTGAGCACGTACGGATTTCTCGGCTACCCGCTGTTGCAGGCGGCGGACATTCTTGTTTACCAGGCCGACTTTGTGCCGGTGGGCGAGGACCAGGCCGCACACGTGGAGCTGACGCGCGAAGTGGCGCGACGCTTCAACCAGTTTTATTCGCGCAGGCGCGGCGAGTCCGAGCCGCCGCTGATCAAGGAACCGCAGGTCCTGCTGACCAAAACGCCGAAGCTGCTGGGCACCGATGGGCGAAAGATGTCCAAGTCCTACGGGAATTCGATTCTGCTGAGCGAGGAGCCAGGCGACCTCGCGGCAAAGATCAACAACAGCGTGACCGACCGGCCCAAGCTGACGGACAAAGGCAATCCCGACCGCTGCCCGGTCGGCAACCTGCACCAGATTTTCAGTCCGGCCGACCGGCTGGCCCACATCACCCAGGGCTGCACCCAGGCGACGATCCGTTGCGTGGACTGCAAGGCGCTGGCCGTCGAAAGCACGGAAGCCCACCTCAAGCCCATCCGCGAGCGGCGCAAGCAGTTTGCCGCGCAACCGGAACTGCTGCGCAAAATCATGACCGAGGGAGACCGGCAGGCCAATGCGGCGGCGGAAGAAACCATGCGCGCGGTGCGCGACGCCGTGGGCCTGTTCAACGCCGGCGCACTGGAAGACCACATACCCAGAGAAGCGGCGAAGGAGCGCCTGCGCGTGCCGGAGGCGGCGGAGGCTGCCGGCTCCAGCGAGGAAAAGTATCTGCTGCAAACGGCTGAATGGCTGGAGAAGGTTTCGCGCCTTCATCCGTTGCGCAAAGATAAACCGCAGACATTCATAACCAGGCGGGGCCGCAAGGTGGGACTGCACACCGCGGCCGAGCAAGGCGGGAAATGGAAATTCCAGGTCCAGGACCGCGCTTTAAACGTGCTGGTGCTGCTGGCGCAGGACAAGGAACGCTATCTCCACGACTACGTGCTGCCTCCAAAACTGGTGCAGGACCACTGGAAGCAGTTTGAACGGGCTGATGGAAATGTCCTGATCAACATCAGAAAGTCCCCTTCCGGCGAAATGCTGCTCACAACCGGCAATGGAGACGTTCCCATTCAACAGTACGAAGGCGACTACAGCGCATTACAGTAGCCGCTTGAGCCGTTGGTACACGGCCCGCCGCATCCTTCAGGGCAGAACCGAAAAAACACGTAATCCACAGGCCCAGGCCGCGCCAAGGCTAGTGGGAAACGTTTAGAATCAATGAAGGACCGGTCCGTGATTTCAAATGCCAGAGACCACACAACCCGTTAAGCAGCCGGCCAGCGAATTTCCTTTCGCGGTCACCGTGGGAGAGGTTTATGAGGGGCCACTCGATCTTCTGCTCGACCTGATCCGCAAACAGGACATTGATATTTACGACATCCCGATTGCGAAGATCACGGGGCAGTATCTGGGCTACGTGGAGAACCTGAAGCAGCTGGATGTGGACGTGGCGGCCGAGTTCATCTACA
>DATIWA010000752.1:0-1625 GCA_035465515.1 Candidatus Limnocylindrales bacterium
TCGTCATCCTGGTGCTCGGCATGGGCCAGCATCCCGGCCACGATCAGGAACTGGATATGCGCGCGCGATCTCCACAGCCCCGGCGTCCTGTTCTCCAGGTCCTGCATCGCGGCGATCTCCTGCTTGACACCCTGGATGTGGCCCAGGCGGGCCGCTCCCACGCCGCGGGCCATGCGGATGATGGATTCGGCGATAGGGTCAGTACCGGCGCGCAGCGGCAGTTTCTCCGCCTCCGCCCAATCGCGGCGCTCCAGAGCATAGCGAGCGGGAATGGCCGCAAGCGCATGCTGTAAGGCGGCATCAACCGTCAGTGCAGGCGCGTCAGGTCCGGTGATTTCGTCCAGAATTTTCCTGGCCGCCGCATCGTCTCCACGCTGAAGGTAGGCATACTCCAGGAAGTCATAGGAGTGCAGGCGGCCGCGGCCAACCCCGTGCTCGTGGTGCTCCTGTTCTTCTTTTTCCGCAGCGGCCACCGCGTTCAAGTCGGTGGCAATGGCCTCATCCCAAAGGCCGAGCTGGGTAAAGATGTGCGCAGGCATATGCAGGGCGTGCGGCGCCGCCGGAGCAAGTTTGGCGTACACGCGCGCCGCCGGCAGGCCGAACTGCGCCAGTTCCGGGCTGTCATATGCGTGGATCAGGTAGTGCGCCACCCCGGGATGCCGCGGCTGCTGCGCTTCAATTTTCTTCAGGATCGCCGCGGCCTGCTTCCGCTGGGCAAAACTCCTGTCGGAAGGGTCCGCGGTGGCGATCAGCGCCAGAGCATGGAAAACAGCCGCTTCGGGATCGTCGGGAAAAGCCATGGAGACCTTGGCCATCTGCGCGGCGTAGGCCCTGGCGCGCTGCCCCGGACTGGAGCGGCCGGCGCCGTCGTAGTAGACTCCGATGGCTTCAATGAACTGGCGCTCGCGCGGACTGGCTTTCGCCGCCAATTCGCGCGCATGGGCCACAGCCGCCTTTCCGCCCGCATCGTCCACGTTGTTGGGCCCCCAGAGCTGGTGATAACGGGTCATCGCCTCGCCCCAGTAGGCCATCGCGCATTTCGGGTCGCGCGCCGCCACGGATTCAAACGTCTTCTCCGCTTCGCCGTACCAGAAGGAGTGCAGCATGGCCACGGCACGGTCGAAGTCCGGCTGCACGGCAGCCGAGCATGAGGTCTGGAAATGTACCTGGCCAACCTCCGGGCCCTGCTGTGCAGCCAGCGGCAGGACCATGGCCGCGCCCAGCAGAAAAGAAATCACATTTGTCTTCATAATTTTGTTACCGAGAATCTACACCAAATGAGGGGGGCGATTTCAAGTTTCCGGGACGCCGGCGCGCCCAGAGCTGTCTCATCCCGTTCTGAACGTGCTGCTCTCTTCGGTGACCGTCTCTCTTGGCTCGGTGATCAGCCTTGCGCTGTGACTGTAAGTCAAATACGACCAGGCCCACTCCATCATCACCAGGATGCGATTGCGGAAACCGATGAGGAAAAAAAGATGAACCAGCAGCCAGGAGAGCCAGGCAAAGTAGCCGGAAAAATGGATCTTTCCGAAGTCGGCGACGGCCCGCGACCGCCCAATGGTAGCCAGGCTGCCTTTGTCCCAATATTCGAAATGCTCGCGCGGCTTGCCCTGTACGGCCCGTTT
>DATIWA010000753.1:0-1891 GCA_035465515.1 Candidatus Limnocylindrales bacterium
CCATATCAGAGCCAAGCTGGGAGAACGGGACAATGTTTGCTGCTTGCGCGGTGGATTGCCGGACGTCAGAGAAATAAGTGAACGGGTTATGATGCCGGACGTAGGGCAGAACATCCCCGCCCAGATACCCCGGCGAGGGCAGGCTCTCCATGTAGGACTTCCATGTTTTCCCGGCCCCGGCCAGGGCCCGCGCCAGATTGTCGTCGGTCACTGTGCCGCTGAAAGCGTCATCCGTGCTCTCAATGACGCCGGTGGTCAGCATGAAGTAATTGCCGATGGAAGGATGAACATTGGCGAAATAGTTGGCCGCCAGCGAATTCTGCGCAGCCAGGGAATTCAGGTAAGGCATGGACGGGCTGCCGATGACCTGGGAAAAGCTGTGGTTCTCCAGCAGTATGACGAAGACATGATCGGGTGTGGGCAGCCCCGCGCCGCCCGTGCCGCCGCCGCCTCCATTCCCTCCGCCTCCCCCAGCCTGCACCGAACCGCCGCCGCAGCCTAGAGCGAGAGCTGATACCAGGAGCCAAAGTAACCGGGGTAGCCTGGGCATGTGGGCCTGCATCTCCTTGGCCCGCGAGAGCTGAGACTCGCAAGCTCAGCTAATTGGATGCACACGAGGCTCAGTGAGTTCGGGGCGGGCCGGTCCGCTTCCGTCCCAAAAAGCCAGAAAACCGGCTCTGCCGGGCAGCAACCCCGCTCTCCAGCGCTGCCATCCTACGGATATCTGCGTCTCTCCCGCCCGTGGCCGCGAGAAAACCAGGCAGACCATTCGTCAATGAACGTACTGGCAATTCTGGAGCTGATCTTCGATCTACCGGCCTTTGTTGTGCTGGTGGTGGGCGGCGCCCTGATAACGGGGGCCGCCACGACCCTGTGGTTTTCACGGGCCAAGCGCGGGCCGGTAAGGGTAACGTCTGTTGTCGAACCGGATGCAAAACCCGAGGTGAAGGAGAGAAATCAGGCAAAAGCGGGTTAGACTCTGCTTATGAAGTTTCTGTGCAGGGTCCTTTTCCTGGCTGCCTGCGTGGCCGCCGGCGCACAATCCAACCCCGATAACGCCGCCACCGGGAAAACCATCTCCGTTGCTTCGATCGTGCAAAAGCAGTTTGGCCCGGCCTTCAAAGTCACCACCGCCCTTCCGCGGGCCTTTATGACGGCGGATTTTGACAGCGACGGTGTGGAAGACATGGTCATCGTGGCCGATAGCACCGATCCGCTTCCAGACTCCTACGCCTACAAATACGACGTTTCTGATCCGTACAATTCCTTCTTCGGCTTCGGCGACCCGCGAAGGACCTCAGGATTTGGAAGAAACGATCCTGGACACAATCACGACCTGCTCATCATCTTTGGCGCCGGCGCGGACGCCTGGCGTGCCGCCACACCCAAGGCAAAGTTCGTGCTCATCAATGTGCCGTTTGACAGCGTTTCCGTGGGCCGCATGCTGCTGAAGAAGGGCAAACCCCCAATCTTCATGATTAAAGCCGTTGAATCCCAGTTGATGGATTCCGCCGTTTTCTGGGACGCCAAGAAAAAGCGCTGGCGCTGGCAGCCGGGAGACACACTGGAATAACCGGGTGATCGGGAACCGAACGCTTGCGGACCCTTCACTCGCGCAGGGACGAGGTCAAAGACAAGGACAAGGGGTGACCTCCATCACTTAAGCCTTACGCTCTGCCGCGTCTATAATTCTCTCCCATGAACCTGGAACAGAAGCTTGCAGAACTGAAGCGCCGCGACTCGCTGGCTGAAGCCGGAGGCGGCGAAGAGCGCCGCAAACGCCAGCACAAGGAAGGCAAGATGTCCGCGCGGGAGCGCATCGAATTCCTGCTGGATGAAGGCACCTTCGAAGAATTCGACAAGATGGTGACGCACCGCTGCGCCGACTTCG
>DATIWA010000754.1:0-3193 GCA_035465515.1 Candidatus Limnocylindrales bacterium
ACCTGGCACACCAACGTGGACACCTACGAGCGCATTGTCCCGGACGACGTGAAGAAGGACGCCATCCTGGTGGCGGCGTCCATCTACCAGCTTGCCATGCGCGATGAGATGCTGCCGCGCTTTACCAGGGCCGAGATGCCGCCCAAACCGGGGCCGCCGGGCGCCGCTCCCGCTGTGCCTGCGCGAGCGGCGAATGCGCCGGAGCCAGGCAGGCCCGCAGCGGAGAGCCATGGCGCCAAACCAACTGCCGCGCCGGGCGAGCAGGCGAAGCCTGCGCCGGCACAACCGGCCCAGGGCGGAACCACGAGGCCGACGCCACGGATGTAAGAAGGCCCTGCAATGCGATAGTGGTAGTCTATCGAGTTTCCAAAAGGAGCCCCTGCTGATGAACTCTTCCCGCCGCCGTTTTCTCCAGAACGCTGGAATGGCCACGACCGTTGCCGTCGCAAACCCAGGAGCCTTGATTGCCGGGCAGGGCGCGGCAGACGAAAAGCCGCTGCCCGCGCCTATCGCGAAGCTCAAATCGCGCAAGGCCGAAGCCATGCCCATCACTGTGGAGGAACGCCAGCAGCGGCAGGAACGGGCGCGGCAACTCATGGCGGAAAACAAGCTGGACGCCATCATGCTGATCGGCGGGACCTCACTGCTGTATTTCACCGGGATTCGCTGGTGGCTGAGCGAGCGCCTGTTTGCCATGGTGCTGCCGGCAAAAGGGAAACCGTTCTTCGTTTGTCCCGGGTTTGAGGAAGACCGGGCGCGGGAGCAGATCTCGCTTGGGCTGGGCAACGCGAGCCCTGATATCCGGCTTTGGCAGGAAGACGAAAGCCCCTATCAGCGGGTGGCTGAAGGCCTGAAAGAGCGCGGAATCAAAACCGGCCGGCTGGGCATGGAAGAAACCGTCCGGTACGTGTACGTGGAAGGCGTTGGCAAGGCGGCCTCCGCGGTACAGATCACCAGCGCGACGCCGGTTACCGCCGGCTGCCGCATGATCAAGAGCCAGCATGAGCTGCAATTGATGAAGCTGGCCAACGAAGTCACGCTGGCGGCTTATGAGGCGGCGTATCTTTCCACGAAAGAGGGGATGACGCAGCACGACTTTGGCCGGCTGGTCTCCATGGCGCATGAAAAGCAGGGTTTCCCGGGCGGCGCCAGCATCCAGACGGGAGAATATTCGGCTTTGCCGCACGGTTCGGCCAAGCCGCAGGTCATCCGCGAAGGCACCATCCTGCTGATGGACGGCAGTTGTTCGGTGGAAGGCTACGAGTCAGACATCAGCCGTACGGTGGTCCTGGGCAAACCCACCGACAAGATGAAGAAGGTCTTTGACATCGTGCATCGCGCGCAATCAGCCGCTCTGGCGGCCGCCAAACCGGGCGTGCAATGCCAGGCAGTGGATGCCGCAGCGCGGAAAGTCATCACGGACGCCGGTTACGGACCCGATTACAAGCACTTCACCCATCGCGTGGGCCACGGCATCGGCATGGACGGGCATGAGTGGCCATACCTGGTCCGGGGAAACACCCTGGCAATGAAGCCGAACATGTGCTTCAGCGACGAGCCGGGAATTTATATTCGCGGCGAATTCGGCGTGCGACTGGAAGACGACATGCACATTACGGAAAAGGGAGCCGAGTTGTTCACACCGCAAAGCAAGAGCCTGGAAGAGCCGTTCGGGAAAGCGTGAGCTTCCAATCACCGTAATCATGGCGATCGCATCCCAAATTCCGAACATACGCCATCGCGAAAGGCCTAAGCGCACGAGCACTAGCTGGTGCGTGGCCCCTGAGGGACCTTGCGTTCGTATATGGACGACCCCTGAGGGGCCCGATAAAGCGCGATCCCGGCGTTACTTCAGCGCGTTTGCGATAAACCCCGAAATATCTTTCTTCAGCTCGCCCAGGCTCTTGTCCTGGATGTACATCATGTGCCCGGCAGGGTAGTAACCGAGGGAGACGCGCTTGTGCTCATCGCCGTCCAGTCCCATGTGGTTGAGGGTGTACTGCGTGCCGAAGTAGGGAGTTGCCAGGTCGAAGTAGCCGGAGCCGACAAAGAGCTTCATGAAGGGATTCTTGTCGAACGCGTCCTTGAGCGCCTGGGCGGTATCAGGGAAGCCGCCGCGCTGCACGCCCCAGTCCCATTCGTCGAAACGGAAGCCGCCGCCGAGGATGTAATACTCCAGATCGGACTTGTAGCCCAGTTCGGTGCGAACGTACTGGTTGAACATGGCGGTGTAGGGCGGGCGGATGGCGCTCATGCTGGGATCAGAACGCGCCCCTTCGGACCCGGTATCACGCTCGTTGCCGACAAAACGGCTGTCGAGCCGTCCGATGACCTTGCCCTGGTCGCGCAGCAGTTCCTTGGTGAAATGGCTTTCGTCAATTCGCAGGTCATGCTGTTCGATATAGGTTTTGCTCAACCCGGTGTAACGGGCCAGTTTGTCGGCCACGGCGGAGCGCTCCTGCGCGGTCAAACGGTCGCCTTTGGCGAGAGCCTCAGCATAACCGGTGGCCGCCCACTGCTCCACTTCAGAGCGCATCTTGTTGAAGTCCTGCTGAAGGTCGGCGGGCTGTTTTTTGTGGTACCAGGCGGCGTCAGCGTAGGTGGGCAGGAAGAGCACGTACGGGAGATCGTTACCGGGAGCAAAATCCGTAGTCTGGAAGTTCAGGATACTGGAGATCAGCATGATTCCGTTGAATGCAATGCCGTGTTCCACCAGGTATCCGGAGAGCCCGGCGGCGCGGGTGGTGCCGTAACTTTCGCCGACCATGAACAGCGGCGATGACCAGCGCTCATAGCGTCCGAGATACAAACGGATAAACTCGCCTACCGAGGCGATGTCACCGCGCAAGCCCAGGAATTTCTTTGTCTGGTCACGCTTGACGGCGCGGCTATAGCCGGTGCCGACCGGATCAATGAATACCAGGTCCGTCTGGTCGAGCCACGTGTACTCGTTGTCCACCAGTTGATAGGGAGGTGCGGGCATCATGCCGTCGGGCTGCATGCGGACGCGCTTGGGGCCAATGGCCCCCAGGTTCAGCCATACCGAAGCGGACCCCGGGCCGCCGTTGAAGGAGAACGTCAAAGGCCGCCGCTCAGGCGATTGTCCGTCAAGCGTGTAGGCGATGTAGAAGACGTGCGCTTCGGTTTCACCGGTATCAGCGTTCTTCAGCGGCATCATCCCGGCCGTGGCGGT
>DATIWA010000755.1:0-1994 GCA_035465515.1 Candidatus Limnocylindrales bacterium
GCGGGGCTACCGGCGGACACTGGATGGCGTGACCGAAAGGACCCGGGATTTGCGGGAGCGCGGCAGCAACCTGCTGGGGTTCACCCGTGAGGCGGAAGCTGACAGGCAGTACCGGCGGGGATAACAGCGGCTCGAATCGCGCGCGGCAGCGCCCGTGATTTGTTGCCGGGTCTTACCCTGGAGCCCTTTACTTGGTGAATTGGGTCTTGCGTTTCTCCGTGTGGCGGGCCAGGGCCAGTTCGATGAGCCGGTCAATCAACTCAGGATAGGCGAGGCCGCTGGCGGCCCACATCTTGGGATACATGCTGATGGCGGTAAAGCCGGGCATGGTGTTGATCTCATTGAGATAGACCTTGTCATTCTTGGGGTCCATCAGGAAATCCACGCGCGCCAGTCCTGAGCAATCCACCGCCTGGAAGGCGCGCACGGCCATCGCCTGCACCTGCTTCATCAGCTTCCTGCTGATCGGCGCCGGGATCAGCGGTTGGGAACCCTCGTCAATGTATTTGGCGTTGTAATCGTAAAACTCCGCGCCGGGCACAATCTCGCCGACGACCGAAGCCCTGGGTTCATCGTTTCCAAGGACGGAACATTCCAGCTCGCGCGCTTTCTGCTTTTTGCCGCCCACGCCCTGCTCAATGACGATCTTGCGGTCGTAGCGCGCGGCCTCAGCCATGGCGGCCGGCAGTTCGCGGCGGTCATGCGCCTTGGAAATTCCGACCGAAGAGCCCAGATTCGCAGGTTTCACAAATACGGGATACTTCAGGCTGCTTTCAATCTGCTTGATGACTTTTTTCGGCTCCGCTTCCCATTGCCGGCGCAGGACAGTCAAGTGCTTTACAAGCGGGAGTCCGGCGGCGGCGAAGAGCTTCTTCATCACGTCCTTGTCCATACCCGCGGCCGAGCCCAGCACCCCGGCGCCGACATAGGGAATGTCCGCCAGCTCCAGCAGCCCCTGGATGGTCCCATCTTCTCCAAAAGTGCCGTGAAGGACGGGAAACATCACGTCCACCTCGATGCGATGCTCGCCGGCGGTTGCGGCGCTCTCAAAGGGGACCAGGCCGCGCGACTGCGGGACCGGCGGCACGATCACAGATTCGCCTTTGGCCAGCACCGCAGCCGCGGAAGTCGCGCCCGGATCTCCGGCGCGCAAATGCCGGCCATCACCGTGGACCGCCTCTCCGCGCAACAGGCGCTCGGCATCGGCAGAAGCCAGCCAGCGGCCTTCCTTGCTAATGCCGATGGGGACCACATCATACTTGTCTTTGTTGATTGCCTTGAGGACCGAAGCCGCGGAGAGCAATGAGACTTCATGCTCGCCGCTGCGGCCGCCAAAGAGAACGCCCACCCTGATTTTGCTCATCAGGAATTACTCTAAAGCAAATGCAATCGCGATGAAATCCCGAGTTGCGGCAGCGCATCCCAGGGCTGACAGGGGAAAGCCTGAATCCGTTACAAATTCGCGCCGTAGGTGTTTCGCACCCGTTTGGATTTCATGAAATAAGCCAGCCAGATACAGCCGTTGATTCCAAGCCGGGTAAAGTTGCTGAAATTCGGGCCCATCAGCACGGAAGTGCCGACCCTCATGCCGGAAGCTACCAGACTCAACAGGACCACCACGACGGTTACGCCCAGCAGAATGAAGTAAACCCTCACGGCCTTCAGCGCCACGGGGTTTTGTGTCCACAGGAGAGCCCCGGCCACAGCGCCGGACATGACGCGAAGGAAGTCCAGGAGATACCCCGGATTCAAGATGTGGCTTGTATTCCCTACTTGTACGAAAAAGGCCGCGGGCCCGAAAACAGTCACGCCCAGGCAAAACAGGAGCAGCCATCCGCGCACTCCGCGCGGCGATTCCGTGCTGAATGACGGCACGCTCCGCGCAGGAGCTGCCGCGGCAGCCTGGCCTGAGCCTGCAGGGGAACTCGTCATGGGAAAATTGGCCTCGCGGCCGCACAGCGGGCATATTTCCGTTCCTTCCGCGATCTGCTGAC
>DATIWA010000756.1:0-9714 GCA_035465515.1 Candidatus Limnocylindrales bacterium
CCCTGCTGCTGCATGGCCCGCTCCAGCATGCGCTCGCTGTCGGTGCCAAGCTCGAAATAGGCGCGGATGTGGCGGGTGCTCATCTGCGCGTTGGAGTAGATTCTCTCGCCGCCAGCGGCAAAACGATTGAGCTGCACCTCGCGGGCGCGGAGCACACGGTCGCGGATCTGGGCCGAGCTTTCACTCTTGCTGTCTGATGCGCGCAGCTCCTTGTAGTTGACGGCGGGAACATCAATGTGGATATCAATGCGGTCCATGAGCGGGCCGGAGATTTTGGAGACGTAGCGCTGGATCATGGGCTGGGTGCACTGGCAGTCGCGCTGGGCGGAGCCGTGATAGCCGCAGGGACACGGGTTCATGGCCGCGGCCAGCATGAAGCGCGCGGGAAACGTCAGCGACATGGCGGCGCGCGCAATACAGACAGTCCCGTCCTCCAGAGGCTGGCGCATGACTTCCAGAACGTTGCGGGGGAATTCCGGCAACTCGTCGAGAAACAGCACGCCATTGTGGGCGAGCGAGACTTCTCCCGGGCGCGGGATCATGCCGCCGCCGATCAGGCCGGCGTCAGAAATCGTATGGTGTGGCGAGCGGAATGGACGCACGCCGACCAGTCCGGCCGTAGCGTCCAGCACTCCGGCCACGCTGTGGATCTTGGTTGTCTCCAGGGCCTCTTCAAACGTCAGCGGCGGAAGGATGCCGGGGAGCCGCTTGGCCAGCATGGTTTTGCCTGAGCCGGGCGGGCCGATCATGAGGATGTTATGGCCGCCGGCGCTGGCAATTTCCAGAGCGCGCTTGGCCGTAAACTGGCCCCGGACTTCCTTGAAGTCCGGCCGTCCGTGGTGGTCGCCGTTACCGCTGAGCATGTGCTCGGTGTTGACTTGAAGGGGAGAGATTCCATTGCCGCTGTTGAGCAGATTGACCACGTCAATCAGCGACTTGACCGGGTAAACATTCACGCCCGCCACCACGGCGGCTTCGCGGGCGTTGACCTCCGGCACGATCAGGTTGGGAATGCCACGAGCGCGGGCGGCAACGGCAATCGGAAGGGCGCCGCGCACGCCGCGCACGCCGCCATCGAGCGAGAGTTCGCCGACCATCACGTATTCCGGCAGCTCTTTTTTGGTGAGGCCGCCATAGGCGCCCAGGATTCCCATGGCCATGGGCAGATCGAACCCCGACCCCTCTTTTTTGATGTCGGCCGGCGCGAGATTGATGGTGATGGTGGTCGGAGGCACCTCATACCCGCAGTTGCGCAGGGCAGCGCGGATACGCTGGCGGCTTTCGCGCACGGCGGCGTCCGGCAGCCCCACGGTCTGGAAGTTGTCCTCCGACTGCTTGTTGGGGCTGACGTCAACTTCCACTTCAATGATGTTGGCGTCAATGCCGTAGACGGCGGCGCTTTGGGTCTTGAAGAGCATCGTGCCGGGTTCTCTCAGGGACAGGATGCGATTCTACAGGAGAGACACCGGTTACTGAAGTGCATGTTTCCATTGAATCAGGAGGGGCAATGAAAGTAGTATCAAGGCAATTCCTTTCGGGCAAGGCAGCTATGAACCTTTCAGGCAGACCAGAATGCAGGGTCGCTCCGCAGGAACCATCCGGTAACATGGCAGCCCTGGGAGGCTGTTTGCCTCGGCAGGCCGCAGACAAGGCGAGTAACTGCGCCGCCGGGCGGGTTATCACGGCAGGCGAGAGCTGCGTCCCATAAGGAGCCCTATGCACGAGAACCCTACCCGGAGAAAGCACTCGCGGTATCACTGCACAGGCGGAGTTGAGCTTCGCCGGGGTGAGAACGCTCCCGCCGTGTTCGGCAACCTCAGCAATATCAGCCAGGAGGGATGCTACGTTGAAACGGTCTCCACGCTGCCGGCCGGCAATGAAGTGCTTTTCCTGATGCGCATTCGGGACGTGATGCTGCGCGGACGGGCCATGGTGAAAGCGTCAAACCACGCAGTGGGCATGGGGCTGGAATTTCTGCATCTCTCCACTGAAGACCAGCAGAAACTGGATTTCCTGCTGGGTTCGCTGGCCGGAACACAGGACATGGCTCCTCCAGGAAAGCATAGCGTGGTTCCCGAAGATCCCATGCGCTCTCCCGCGCCGCTTACCACGCCAACCCGCCCGGTCCCAACGGCCGGTATGAGCGCCGCCACAAGGCGGGCAAGCCCGCCGCCGCAAAGCAACAGCGCCATGTCACAAGGCATTATTCGGGCGGTGAACGAACTCAACGAGCTGGAGCAGAACCTGGTAAAGGACCGCGTGGATCCCCGGCTGATCGCCCAGTTCCATGACGCCGTGCAGCACGTTCGCCAGACTGCCTGGACCCTGCAACAGTGGGTGGACCTGAACGCCGCCGGAGGCGACCCGTTTGAAGTCCTGCCGCAGCTGGAAGCTGAACGCATGCAGATGCTGAACAAGCTGGCCCACAACGTGACCGCGGACATAGATGCCACCAGCATCAACGAATTTACCCTGGGAATTTCAGAGCTCTATGAGACCGTCCAGGCGCTGTATCGCCGGCTGCATAAGATGCTGGTGGATGACACCGCGGGATAAATCCTGAACCACCTGCCTGAAAAGAAAACGGCCGCAAACAGAATTTTCTCTGTCCGCGGCCATTGATTTCCTCCGGCATGACTTCGCCGGGCAACGCCGAAATGGAATTACGGTCTTTCCACCGCCATTGCCACCGAGTTGCCGCCGCCAAGGCACAGTGCGGCGATTCCGCGCTTCGCGTTCCGGCGGATCAGTTCGTAGATCAGCGTGACGAGGATGCGCGTTCCGCTGGCGCCAATAGGATGTCCCAGCGCCACAGCGCCGCCGTTCACGTTGACCTTGTCGGGATTAAGCCCAAGTTCCTTGATCACCGCCACGGACTGCACGGAGAAGGCCTCATTGATCTCATAGAGGTCAACTTCATCCGGCTTCCATCCGGTCTTCGCCCAGATCTTGCGGATGCCCTCCACGGGCGCCATCATCACCCACTCCGGCGCTATGCCGCTGGTCGCCTGGGCGACCACACGCACCATGGGCTCCGCGCCAAGCTGCCTGGCGCGCTCCGCCGAAGTCACCACCACGGCGGCGGAGCCGTCATTCATGGTGGAGGCATTGCCGGCCGTGACTGTGCCATCTTTCTTGAAGACCGGCTTCAGGTTGCCGAGGGCCTGGGCGGAAGTATCGGCGCGCGGGCCTTCATCTTTGTCGAAGAAAGTCGGGGCTTCGCCCTTCTTCCTGGCGGGAATTTCCACCGGCACCACCTGGCTCTTGAAACGGCATTCGTTCCACGCCTGCACGGCCTTGCGATGCGAATTCACCGCGAATTCGTCCTGCTGTTCGCGGGTGACGCCGTACTTCTGCGCCACGTTCTCGCCCGTCATTCCCATATGGTAGTTGTTGTAAATGTCCCAAAGGCCGTCATTCACCACCGAGTCAACGATCTGCGAATTTCCCAGCCGGTAACCTTTGCGCGCCTGCGGCAAAAGATACGGCGCGTTGGTCATGGACTCCATGCCGCCGGCCACCACGATTTCCGAATTGCCGGTCTGGATGGCCTGCGTGGCCAGGGCAACCGCCTTCAGGCCGGAGCCGCAGACCTTGTTGATCGTCATGGCCCCGACGGTGGGCGGCAATCCCCCGTTCAGCGCCGCCTGACGCGCCGGGTTCTGACCCAGGCCGGCGGAAACAACCAGCCCCATAATGCATTCATCCACCTGCTCGGGAGCCACCCTGGCGCGGGCCACGGCCTCACGAACCGCAATGGCGCCGAGCTGCGTCGCGGAGAAACCTTCCAACGCTCCCTGGAACTTTGCAATCGGCGTGCGCACGCCGCTGATAATGACCACGTCTTCCATAGCCTCTCCTTGGTGCGATTCCAAACCTTTCATTATAAGATGAGGGACGGCGCAAAAGCGCGTCACGACTTCTATGCAAAATGATCCTCAGCCGGCCCTGGGTTTTGACCCAGCTGCCGGACAGCCATTGCCTCCTCCACCGCCACCGGTCCCAGCGCTGGAATCCAGACAGCTTCTTGCTCCCGTATGGCATACCGTCCTCATCGTGGTGCTCATGCTGGCGAATTCCGCGGTATCAGCATACCTGGCGTCGCACGTCACCAATAAACGCGCGGCTTCCATCAGCGAAACTGCCAGGATTCTGCAATACAGCGCCACCATCGGCCTGGAGCTTTTCCTCCTGCTCCTGCTATGGATCGGGCTGCGCATGAACCGGACCAGTCTCGCCGACCTGATCGGTGGCCGCTGGAATTCTCCGGAGGATTTCATGATTGACGTAGGGCTGGCAATCGGCTTCTGGGTTGCCGCCTATGGCGTCCTTATCGGGTTGAGTTTCGCCATGGGGCTGGCGAAGCCGTCAAACGTCGATGAAGCCAAACGGCTCGCGGACATGCTGGCGCCGCACACCGTGAAGGCGCTGGGAATTTTCATCGGCCTGAGCATGATTGCCGGATTTGTGGAAGAGCTGATCTTCCGCGGTTACCTGCAGCGGCAACTCGGCGCGCTTACCGGCAACATCTACGTCGGCCTCGTGCTTTCCGCCCTGGTTTTCGGCGCGGGCCATGGTTACGAAGGTACCCGGCGCATGATCCTGATCTTTGTTTACGGCGGCATGTTCGGCTTCCTCGCGCTGTGGCGCAAGAGCCTCCGTCCGGGAATGATGGCCCACGCATGGCACGACGCTTTTCAGGGGGTGGTGCTCTTTATTGCCGCCCACAAGGGCCTGTTGTCGATGCACTGAAGAACCAAATTGATGTCCGGGGCCAAGTGCAATCAAAAGTGACATCAATTTTTTTCTTGACTTCGATTTTCAATAACTCTATACAATCATCAATTGCGGTTTTTGACTTAGAACCGCGCATCCATGAAAAATGGAAAGGGAGAATAGAAACATGGCAACTAAGAAAAAGGCAAAGAAGAAAGCTGCAAAGAAAAAGTAACAGCTCTTCAGCCGAATCAAAAAACCAACCGGGGACGCGCAAGCGTCCCCGGCGTTTTTTTATCCATTGTTTTACCCGTCCAGGCGGACTCTAACTGCTGCCTTTGCCCGCCCCGAGAGAATTACCGCTCGTTATGAGGTCGGTTGCGCTCGCAGGCTCGGTAGCAGCCGGGCTTTCAGCATTTTCGGGATCATGAAAATCGAGAGTCAAATTCCGCGTGGTTGTCTCAATGGGACTCAGCTCAGAAATCTCCTCCGTGATGGGGGCACCCAGTTCCGCAAACTTCCGGGCGGAGACCATGACCCGGCTTTCCAGCGATCCCACGGCCTTGTTGTACGCCTCAACGGCGCGGTCAAGCCCTTTGCCCACATTTTCAACATGGGCGCCAAGACTCCGCAGCCGTTCATGCAGTTCTTTCCCCAGAACGCTGATTTCCCTTGCGTTGCGCGCCAGCTTCTCCTGGTTCCAGCCATATGCCACCGCCTTGAGCAGCGCTATCAGGGTGGTCGGCGACGCAGGGATGATCTTGAGCGCGACGCCATGCTCAATCAGCGCCGGCTCCTGCTCCAGCGCCGCGCTGAAGAATGTCTCTCCCGGCAAAAACATCACCACAAACTCCGGAGTTGAATCGAACTGCTCCCAGTACGACTTGGAACTCAACTGGGTCATATGCGAGCGCACCTGGCTCGCATGGTCGAGCAGCTTCTGCCGCCTGAGATCATCATTGGTGCTTTCCACTGCGTCCAGATACGCCAGGAGCGGTGTCTTGGCGTCCACCACCACGTTCTTCCCGCCCGGAAGGCGCACGATCAGGTCCGGACGCAGGCGTCCCGTGGACGTCGTAACCGTCTCCTGCTCCACAAAATCGCAATAGGGTAGCATGCCTGCCAGTTCCACAACTCTCTTGAGCTGTATTTCACCCCATCGCCCCCGCACCGTGGGCGCGCGCAACGCCTTCACCAGGTTTCCGGTCTCGCTCTGGAGTTTTTCCTGCGTGCTGATCAGGGACCGGACCTGCGCGGTGAGGTCACCATAGGCCTGGCTGCGGGCGGCTTCGAGTTGCTGGATCTGCTGATCGACTTTCTTGAGAGACTCGCCAATGGGCGCCACCAGGTTCTCGACCGCCTGCCGCCGCAGTTCCAGATCTCCCTTGGCTTCACTCTGAAATTTTTGCAGTGTCGCATTGGCCAGTTGAAGAAAAGCCTGATTATTGCTTTTCAGCGCTTCGGCCGAGAGCGCCTGAAAGCTTTCCCGCAACTCCCCGGTCATCCGGTTGAGCAACGCAATCTTTTCTTCGTTCGCCCTGCGCTCGAGATCCACAGTTGTTTCCAGCGCCGTCATGGCGGACTGCAATTGGCCGTTTAGCTGCGTAAACTTTGCTGCTTCCGCGCGGGCTAGGGACAGTTCCTGCTGCAGCAGGGACAACCGGGTGTTCAGGACAGCGGAATTGGAACGCACCAGGAGCCAGGCCACCAGAAACCCCAGGGCCGCACCAAAAACCACGAGCAGCACGCTTGTAAAGCTGATCATCCTTGCGCTCCTGCCACTTTCGTTTCTTTCTCCTTCGTCAGACTATTTACCGGCAGAAATACCCGCTGCTCGGTGGCCGGACACAGCTTGCGATAATCGCACCACACGCAATGCGGTCCCGGCGAGGCGCCAAACCGGCCAGCGGCGATCCCCTGCGCCGCCTCGTCGATTCTCCGGCGGGCCTTCTCCAGCATGTAAGGGGTGCGGAACGTCAGCACCTCCTGGGTGCCTTGCAGGTTCACGAACACCAGTTCACGCGGTTGGAATCCCATGGCCGTTGCGCCCATCGAATAGATTGAGAGTTGCAGGCTGTCGTCCGCGTAGCGCTGCGTCTTTGCCGCTCCCGTTTTGTAATCCACCACTCTCACCGTGTTGCCTTCGATGCGGTCCACGCGGTCCATGCGCCCGACGATCTTTTTCCCGTTCAGCATGAACTCGAACCTGACCTCCGCGGCCAGCACGTCCAGTGAGTCTTTGGGACGCGACGCCAGCAAGGCACGCAGCTGCCCGGCTCCCTGCCTCTCGTACAACTCGCGTTGCAGCGGATCGTCCACCACGGCCTTGCCGAACTCCTTCCTGAAAGCCTCCACCACGTCGTCCGCCGACATTGCTCGCGCATGCGGCGCAGGATCATAGTATTGCCGCAGCACGGTGTGGATGGCGCTGCCGTACTGCATGGCCACGGCGGCCTCCCCGGGAATCTTCCAGTCCCGCTCCAGCTTGAACTTCAGCGGGCATGTGGAATAGCTCTCCACCGCATTGGCGCTCAAGGCAAGGTCTTCGACCTTGACCGCAGGAGGCAGCAGCATCCATTCGCTGACCGGAGAAATCTCCGCCTGCGCCTTTGGCAGGGCCCGCCCCAGCCGGGCTGCCTCACGCTCCCACAATGATCCGTTCAGGACTTTGCTTTGCAGCAAGGGACGCAGAAACCCGGGAGGCGTGCGGTCCTGCCCCCGCCCCGGTCGGGAATGGATCGCGAGCCGGTCCCGCGCGCGAGTAATCGCCACATAAAACAGCCGGCGCTCTTCCTGTTCGTTCACCTCTTTGCTGTCTGCCAGGACGATCGTGCTGCGCAGAGCGGGAGGAAACTCGAACAGCGGCTCTTTGTAGGAAGCGGGGAACCCCGGCGAAATCACGCGCAGCAGCCATACGTGGTCGAACTCCAGGCCCTTGGCGGCATGCACCGTCATGAGCCGCACGGCACCGGGATTTTCTTCTTCAGCTTCCGCCAGTTCGTCATCCGTGAACAGCGGAATCACGCCGCCGCCCTCCTGAAAGAGAGCCAGGTATTCGAGGAAGGCCTCAAGCGACCTGCCTGTTATAAACGGCTTCTTCTCCCAGTCCGCCACGAAACGCTGCAAGGCCCGCACCGCCGGATCACCTGCGGGGAAGCCGAATTCGCGCGCCAGATACCTGGTGGCCCCCGCGGCGGCCAGCTTCTGCCCTGCGATGAATTCGCGGGCCCTCTGAATGGCGGCAAGCACCCCCTGGCCCGTCTCCATCAACTGCAGAACGCTCTTGAATGTGTTGTCGCGCCCGGCCGCGGCCAGCTTCTGCCGGAGCTCATCCGGAGAGACTTTAAACTGCGGCAAAGCGCAGACGCGGAAGACGCTGTCCGCGTCGCCGTCATTCACCACCGCCCGTATCACCGACAGCAGATCGCGCGCCACCGGCGTTTCCAGAACGCCAACTCCCTTCACAATGAATGGAATGTCCCGCGCCGCCAGTTCCTCAATGATCTTTTCCCGGTACACATGCGAACGATAAAGCACGGCCAGCTTCAGTGGGTCTTTTGTGCGGGCTTCTCCCCGCAGGCTCAGGATTCGCTCCGCGATGTCCGCGGCCTCCAGCCCATCCGATGGGCTGATCACTGCCTCCACCGGCTCATCGAATACCAGCCGGCCTTCTTCCTTCTCCCGGCGGTCTCGTCCGGATTCAAGCGGCTTGCGCTCAAACTGAACTTTGGCCGCGGCAGAACGCACGGAAGGATTCGGGGCAATCGCGGAAAATGCCACCCGAAGGATGTTTCCGCGCGAACGCTGGTTTTCCGCCAAAACCACGCCTTTGGTCTGCGGGAACCGGGCTTGAAAATCTTCGAAGGCCGCGCTGGACGCGCCGCGGAAACGGTAAATCGCCTGGTCAGGATCTCCCACAGCGAAAATGTTCTTTTCCTCGCCGCCCAGCAGTTCGGCAAGCGTGATGTTGCTGGCATTGCAGTCCTGGAATTCATCAATCAGGATGAACCGCGCCCGGCGGCGCTCTTCTTCCAGCAGGCCGGGCCTGGATTGCAGCAGCCGCACTGCTCCGCTGATCATCATGCCGAAGGTCCCCACATTTTCCTGCTCCAGCAGACGCAGCACATTCCCATATACCCTGGCGATCTCCCGCCAGCGTTCCAGGACCTCCTGTGGTCCCAGCTCCTCAACCTGTTTGGACCGGCAGTTGCGCGGCAGGTCCGCTCCCGGGTTAAGCGAAGCCACGTACGCCGCAAACTTTTCCGGACCAATCAACTCTTCATGGCAACGGTCAAAAAAATCGCGCAGATCATGCAGGAACTGTCCCAGGTCCGCCGGCTTGATGAAGCGTTCCAGTTGCAGCTCGCTGATTCTCTGGCGCAAAAATACGTAGACGTCTTCGGGCGGGAGCGCATGGAAATCCTCCCCGTTGCGCTTGAGGACACCGTAGCAATACGCATGAAATGTGCACGCCGTGATCGGCGCGCGACGGCCCAGCCGCTTCTCCACGCGGGTCTTCAGCTCGTGAGCGGCGTTCTCCGTGAACGTGATCGCCAGGACTTCTTCCGGCCGCGCGTATCTTTGACTGATCAGCCAGGCAATACGCTCTACCAGAACGGTGGTCTTGCCTGTGCCCGCACCGGCAAGCACCAGCATCGGGCCCAGGACGTGCTCAATGGCTTCCTTCTGTTTCGGGTTGGGAGAAAAGGACGCGCACGCCACCATGTTCTATGCATTATGCGAAAACAAAGCGAAGCACGCAATGAGAATCGTCTCACGAGGGAAGATCTCTTGTGGAAAATAGGGCCGTTTTACCGCAGCAGTCGGGGAAGGAATCCAGCTTGCGCGGCGCTTCCTCACGCAAAGTAGTCAGCAGCGCCTTTACGTCAATCGCATTTGAAATGCTCTCGAGCGCGCGCGGCCTTCCTTTCGCGGGCGTCTCCCTGCCGATTCCCCTGTCTGAACCGAGCGTTGCCGGCTCAGGGCTGAATGCTGAGC
>DATIWA010000757.1:0-1852 GCA_035465515.1 Candidatus Limnocylindrales bacterium
CCGCCAGGGCCTTCGCGTATTCCTGTGAGGCCTGCTCCAGATTGTTTTTCTGCTGGTGGAGGTCGCCCAGCAGGCACCACGCCGTGGCAAACGCCGGATACTTGCTTACCGCCTTGTTCAACTCCTTTTCCGCCTGCTCCAGCTTCTTCTGCGAGATCGCCTTTTCCGCCTTTTCAAAGGCCCGTTTTGCGTCCCTGGGCGCCGCCATACTGGTGGCGCTTACCGTCATGCCTTTTACGTCCCCCATCTTCGTCAGCACGATCGTTCCCAGGTCCATCTGGAACTGATCTCCGCTGTTCCGCAGCATAATCGTGGACGACTGATATCCCGCCAGGACCGCGCGAAACTCACATCCAAAATAATTCTGCGGGATGCGGAACCCTGTCTGCCCGGCGAGCCGCGGCGGGATTCCCGGCATGCCTTGTGGATCGTTCTCGCTGGCGTCCTGGAAACCCGGGTTTTGGCCCACCTGCAGCTGAAAATGGCCCTTGAAATCTGTGTAGCCTTCTCGACGCGTCACGCCGTTGCACATTCGCTCGATGGCCACCGGCTCCGGCACCGGAGCGCCGCTCTCCAGCACGACCCGTCCGGAGATGAAAACCGGCTGCTGGATGGAAGGCTCGGGAGTCGTTGGGATCCGGGCAGGCGCGCTGGTCCGGCCGGTTGAGCCCGAAGGCGGCTGGGTACGCTGCGCCAGGGACATTTGCGGCATGGCCATGCAGATCAGGGCCACGATATGCAGTTGAGAGGATTTCCAGATCATTGCGCCCTCCCCAATCGCCGGCCGCTGCATGGCGCCCCAAGGCAGGCCGGCCCGATTCAAAGAATGTTAGTCTTTTCCGCCGGTTTTGTCGTGGAAGGGCGAGGCGGAGTGTCTCTGGTCAGCTCACCCTGCCGGGCGGCGCGTCTCGCCGCGGATAAGAGCGGAGTTGAAACACGCGGAAGATGAAGGCCGAATACCCCAGCAGCCCCCAGCCAATTGTGCAGGAGAACAGCCAGAATTCGGGCACGCTCCAATGAGGCTGAAAGCTGAGCACCACGGTCAGAAACGTCGTCTCGGCGGCGATCACTGCGGCAACCAGGCAGTCGGTCAGCCGCCACCGTGAGCCGCTGCGCACGTTGCGCCAGGCAATCAGATCGTCAAAATAGCGGCCCGCGTAAAACCAGAAAATCATTCCCAGCAGGCTGAACTCAACCACCCGGAATGCCTCAAAGTGCGGTTTGTGCTCGCCCTCCGGGCCAAGCACCGCCAGCTCCAGCGGAATGGCGATGATCCCCGCGGGAAGATTGATGGCCGTGGCCACAATCATGGGCCGGGCGCGGTTCCCGGCAAGAACAAAACTCCGGCCTCCCGGCGAGGTCACCAGGTGCGGCGGCGGATGGTAATAGCGGTAGGTGGATGCGGTAACGAAAAGCAGCGCGGCAATAGGCAGCACGCGGCGGAACTTGATGAGCGGACGCGAGGTTCTCAAACCTTCCACCATACTGCGATGCGCAACAAGGCGGTCCCGCTCAAGGCTCGGCGCGACCGGTACCCATTTCCGCGATCACTTCCTGGCCCAGGAGCTTGCTGCCGTCATACAGCACTTCAATGAGCCGGGAGCGGACCGGGCGCGCATTGGCCACGGCGGTCGGGACCTCCGGAGTGGGAAACAGGCCCACCATTTCCCATTTGCTTTCACCAGTCTGTATCCAGAGTTCGTATTGTTTCCATTTGGCCATGAGCGCCGGACTCCCCTGCACTCATACAGTACTTCATCTCGGGGGATGCCGGGCAGCCCAAAAGTACGTGCCCGTATCCCCCGAGAAAACATCACCGGCTGGTGTGGCGGGGCGCCGTCTCGGATGACGG
>DATIWA010000758.1:0-15457 GCA_035465515.1 Candidatus Limnocylindrales bacterium
CTACCAGGGCGCGTTCTGATTGTTTGCGCGCACTGATGTCGCGAACAATCGAAATTCCGCCTTCCAGGGCCCCGTTTTCAGCCAGCAGGGGGCGGCCGGAGATGGAGAGCCAGCGTTCACCGCCCTCATGGCGTAACACGACCTCCATTCCCTGAACCAGCTCACCACGAACGGCACGCCGGAGCGGAAGCAGATCAGCGGGACAGGGATCAGGCTGGTCCGGCAGATAAATGTTGAGCGGCTCCCAGAGCTTGCCTGTCTGGGGACTCAGTTTTGCGCCGTACATCTCCTCCGCGGCAGCATTGAAGAGGACCAGGCATCCTTGAGCGTCAGCCACCAGGACAGCCTCCTCCAGCGCGTCAATCACCGGCCGCATGCGTGGCCGCCATGTGTCCGGCGCGCTTGCTGACGTGCTCAGGTTGCCAGTTTTGGATTGCTTGGGACCGGGCACGAGCCTCTCTTCTCCTTGGGTCACGAACTTCAGAAAAGCTTATTTTATCCTGCGGAGGGCTTTTGATCAGCAGCGTGGCAAATTCAGACGAGTGAGGACCGGCCAGCGTGGCATATTCGGACAAACTAAGGCCCGAGAGCGGGAAGTGAAGCTAACTGCTTACAGCTACAGGGTAACAATTTGCTACATTTGTATAGAGATTTTTTCTTAATGTGGTAATATCCTTCGCTAATTGGTATTTGTTAGGAGAACGTGACAAGTCTGTCACGATGAAAGCTCAGGTATAGCAAGCAAGGTATCTCCGTTCATGGATTGTCAGATACTTCAGCGTGGAGATGGTGGTTGGATGCGAATTCTTATTGCGGAAGATGATGCTCCGCTAGCGTCCTTTATTGCCAAGGCATTTCAGGCAGAGGAGCATCAATCTGAAATCGCCGCCAACGGGGAAGAAGCTATTGCGCGGCTGGAGTCAGAACCTTTTGATCTGCTCATACTGGATTTGAACCTGCCCAGAGTTGGCGGGACAGAGGTCTTGAGCAGGGTTCGCGCGCATGACGTGAGCCTTCCAATTCTGATTCTGACGGCAACGGATCACGTTTCCGAGCGCGTGGCCTGCCTTGACGCCGGAGCCGACGATTACCTCACCAAGCCCTTCTCGTTTTCCGAGCTTTCAGCCCGGGTACGGGCGGTCATGCGGCGCCGCAACCGTCCCGCGGACACGGTATTGAAAATCGATGACCTGGAACTGGATTGCGTCGCACGGACCGTCCGAAGAGCCGGGAATGCGATTGAGCTTACGCCGCGCGAGTTCAGTCTGCTGGAATTCTTCATGCGAAACGTGGGCCGCCGCATCACTCGAAATATGATCATTGAACATGTCTGGAAGCTGGCGCCGGACACCATGACTAACGTAGTGGATGTATATGTTAACTATCTGCGAAAAAAGATAGATGAAGGCCATAACATCAAACTTATCCGCACCATTCGGCGGGTGGGCTATGAATTCGGTCCAGCCACGGCCAGCCAGGGCGCGGAGAAGCGGGTCTGAAAAACCCCACAGCTGCTTTTGTACTCTCCTCGCGGCCCGCGTTAGCTGCCGAACATAGACTCTTATAAAAAATTCATCTGTCAGGCTACCTGGCAGAAGAGCGCCCGATCAGATTTGTGCGGGAAGGGCATCCGGGACATCGAGTCGCGATGGGCTGAAATCGTAGCCCGGCTTTCTCAACCCGGCAGCGAACTGAGCGGCGCGGACGACGTTTTCCATGAGCGCAGCCACGGTAACCGGCCCAACTCCGCGAGGCACCGGGGTAATAAACGAGGCTACATCCTTCACGCGTTCAAAATCCACATCGCCGTGGAGTTTTCCATCCGGTCCCACCCGCGTGGCTACGTCAATGACGGCTGCTCCGGGTTTCACCATCTCCGCCGTAATCTGGTACCGCTCACTGCCAACCGAGGTGACGATGATGTCGGCCGAGCGCATAAAGGCATCGTGGTCGGCCTTGCGCGTATAGCGGTGCAGCCAGATGGCAGTGGCATTGCACATTCGTCCCCCGAGCATGTGGTGGATGGGCTTGGCGGTGATGTCATTGCGTCCCACGATGACCGCCACCCGGCCTTCGGTTTCAATCCCGTAAAAGGCCATCATGCGGCGGACAGCGAGGGCCGTCGCGGGTAGGTGCAGAATGGCGTCCGCCTGGGCGCGGTAAAGCTCGGGAACCGTGTAGCGCGAAATGCCGTCTACGTCTTTTTCACCCCGGATGGCGTCAAAAACGTCAAATTTGTTAAGGCCGTGCTCCGGTTCCTCGATGTGGCGCGGCAATGGAAGCTGGACCAGCAAAGCGTGTACCGCGGGGTCGTCACTCAGGCGCTGCACCTGATCGCGAAGTTCGACGGCACTGATCGTGTCGTCAAATGTGTGCAGGTGGGCGATCATGCCGAGCTGCTGGCATGACTCGATTTTCTTGCTTACATAGCGCTGCGATGCCGGGCTTCGGCCTACCAGGACCACATCGAGCCGCGGAATGATATGGTGCGCCGCGCGAAGGTGATCGACCTGAGTGCGCACCCACTTCTCAATCTGGCCGGCGACCGGTTTGCCGTACATGATTTCCGCCATGCAGCAATTATAAGGGGAGGCAGCCATGGATTGGGCTGGAGCAGGACTGGCCGTTCGCGCTCAGAAGGGTTTGGAGTTCCGCGGATCGAAGGGAACAGCTTTGACAGGAGTACGTCTGGCCATGGCAACAGGGAATCAATGGAAACCAGGTCGCGGCGCAGCCGTACTACCTCAGCTTGCGGGCAATGGATGCCAGAACCATTTCCAGTTCCAGCATGATGTCATCTTCCATCATGAGACCCGCGGCGCGCATAGCGCCCAGAGGATCGCGGCGAAAGAGCTCCGCGTTGGACCGTGAGCTCTCGATCCACGCTTGCAGCTTCTTCTCCACGCGGCCCAGTTCGGAGATAAGGCGATCAGGTTCGGTGTGGTTGGCTCTTTTTCTACTCAAATGTATTCTGCCGGTTCTTAAAAATTGTGACTATCAGATCGGGACGCGACTCCAGTCAGGCCAGAGCTTCTATGCGCGGGCCTTATTAAAGTTCTTTTAGTTTCCGCGGGGCCCTGGAGATCTCAACTGCCAATCTGAGTACTTCCTGATATTTATTCAGCCAGTCGCGAGGAACATATGGTTTCAGCAGAAATTTGCTGTCCCTCGGTTATATTTCTTGCAAAGCGTCATACCCTACTAGGCAAAGACCCCCTCAATTTATCGGAACACGAACGACGTAAAAAAATAATAAGATGTCGAAGTGTTTCGGAAGGTAATTGGTAACGGCAGTGTCAAATCAGTCCACGCTGCGAAAAGTTGAGCACAATTCGAAACTCATTGAATCCCATTGTAGTGCGTGTGGCGCTTTTCTTGCGGCCAGTTCGGTCGTTAAATTTCTGGAGCTTGTGGAAAAGCTGCACCAATGTCCGGCCTCAACATGGAATGAGGCCCGCAGGCGGACCGCTTCGGGCGACGCCCATCTGTTTTCTTACCTGCGGGAAGCAGGTGAAGTGCAGCTGGATGCCGATCTGATGGAAAGGCTGCAGCAGCTTCTCCAGCAACTGCTGGGGCGTGACCAGAGCCTGCGGGCATGGCTGCAATTGTCAGATGCCAATGCTGCTTTTTTCCGCAAGGACCCGATTGCCGCGATCCGGACCGCGAAGCTTGGGATCGAAGAGTCGCTCCTGCGAGAGCTGGAATCCATCAGCAGCACAATCACCCGGCTGCGGGCGATTCAGGGTCAATGAGGAGAGCGGGGTTTTTTGGGAGGAGATGCTGTCTCCGGCCATGCCCACGCGACTCCGGGCGTGGCTCCAGCCTTAAGGTACCCCCGCGCAGTCATCACTTATAGCCCCGATAAATATTTTCAATTTCCAAGCTGCGGCCGCCATCGATAGATTGTCAGCAGCCACCCGGAGCGGCTGACCTGATGACAAAGGCCTGGACCAGTCATTGTTTGATTTTTATTTTCTTATTGCTGCCGGCGGGACTATGGGCACAGGCGGCCGCCAGCCTTCCCGCGCAAAGCGCGCCAGCCGGCGCCGTCTCGGATGCGCAAACCGAGAGGATTGCCCGGCTCGAGCAGCAGATTGCCGAGTCCAAGAGCTCGGCGGACAACGCCTGGATGCTGATGTCTTCCGCGCTGGTCCTGATGATGACCGGTCCTGGCCTGGCGCTGTTTTATGGCGGGCTGGTGCGAAAGAAAAATGTTCTGGCGACTATGATGCAAAGTTTCGCCATGGCGGCCATTGTAAGCGTGGCTTGGGCGCTTTTTGGGTACAGCCTGGCGTTTGGCGACGGCAACAGTTTTATCGGTGGACTGCATAACTTCTTTCTGCGGGGCGTGGGAGCGCAGCCCGATCCGGCTTATGCCGCCACCATTCCCGCCGCGACCTACATGGTGTACCAGCTTATGTTCGCGGTGATAACGCCGGCCTTAATCACCGGCGCCTTCGCTGAGAGGATTAAGTTCAGCGCCCTCTGCGTGTTCCTGCTGTTGTGGTCAGTCGTTGTGTACTGCCCAATGGCCCACATGGTCTGGGGCAAAAGCGGACTGTTGAACGCAAGCCTCGGCGGGCATTTTCCAACGCTGGACTTCGCCGGCGGCACAGTGGTCCACATAACGTCCGGAGTTTCAGCCCTGGTCTGTGCGTTGTATCTGGGCCGGAGGATCGGCTACCCGCGACAGCCCATGCCTCCACACAGCGTGGTATTGAGTTTCATCGGGGCATGCCTGCTCTGGGTAGGATGGTTTGGCTTCAACGCGGGCAGTGCGCTCGGCGCCGGCGCCCTGGCCACCAGCGCATTCGTGGCCACCCACTTCGCCGCGGCTGCGGCCGTCATCGGGTGGTGCGCGGCCGAGTGGATGCGCAACGGAAAGCCCAGCGCGCTCGGCGCCATCTCCGGCGCCGTGGCCGGCCTGGTGGCGATCACCCCGGCCGCAGGCTTTGTGGGGCCGATGTCTGCACTGCTGATTGGCCTCATTGCCGGCGTCTTTTGTTACTTCATGGTGGCCAGGGTGAAGGCCCGGTTCGGCTATGACGATACCCTGGATGCCTTTGGCGTACACGGCGCCGGGGGGACGATCGGCGCTTTGCTGACCGGTGTTTTTGCTTCCAGCACCGTGAATCCCATATTCAAGGACGCCAGGGGCAACACCCTGGCATCCGGGCTGCTTGAAGGGAACGTTCGCCAGATGGGGAACCAGTTTGTCGGAGTGCTGATAGCCTGGGTTCTGGCTATTGTCGGGACCCTGGCGATCCTCAAACTTGTTGACGTTGTCATCGGGCTGCGCGTCTCCGAGGAGCATGAAATCCAGGGCCTTGATCTTTCACAGCACGGCGAAGAAGGATATTACTTTGAAGTCTCCGCCTGAGCTTCTGCCGCAACGTGGAGGAAGAATTGAAACCAGCCGGGTCCACCGAGAGAAGGATTCCTGATGACCAAACTTGAAGCCGTCATCCGCACCTCCAGGCTTGATGCCGTCAAGGACGCCCTGCACGAGATCGGCGTGGAAGGCATGACCGTGCTGGAGGTCCGCGGTCACGGGCGCCAGAAAGGCCACACCGAGTTTTACCGCGGCCAGGAATATACCGTGGACCTGATTCCCAAAACCAAGCTGGAACTGGTGCTGGCGGACGCCATGGTGGAAAAGGCCGTGCAGGCCATCATGAATGCCGCGCGCACCGGCAAAATCGGCGATGGCAAGATTTTTCTTTCGCGCATTGACGACGTAATCCGCATTCGCAACGAGGAGCGCGGCGAAGGGGCGCTGTGAACCGGGGCATGCCAGAGGCCGGCGTCATGAACGCAGCAGCCCTGCCCGGCACGGAACTGCGTGTATTCTACTCGGCCGAGTTTGAGCGCATCCGCCAACAGTTTACCGCCACGGGTGAGGGCCGCCATGCCATCACCCAGAGGACGCTGCTGCTGGACCGCCTGCTCACCTGTCTGTGGGAAAAGTTGCTTCAGCCGCACCTTGCCGCGCCCGGCAGGTTCGCCCTCGTGGCCATCGGTGGTTACGGGCGCAGGCTGCTGTTTCCGTTTTCCGATGTTGACCTCCTCTTCCTGCATACGGAACGCGATACGGAAGACCTTCTCAAGGACCCGATACGCGCGTTTTCGCAGGAACTCTGGGACCTGGGCCTCAAACTCAGCCCGGCCAATCGCACGCTGGCGGAGTGCGACCGCTTTGAGCCGGCGAATGTCGAATTTTCCATCTCCCTGCTGGACTGCCGCTTTCTTGCGGGCGATCAGGAACTGTTCGCCCGCCTCCGAGACAAGGTCGTGCCCGGCCTGGTGGCGAGGGAATCGCAGGAGATCGTGCAGCGACTGGTGGAAGTTACCCGTGGCCGGCATGCCAGGCACGGAAATACGGTCTTCCATCTCGAGCCGGATGTAAAGGACGGCCCCGGCGGCCTGCGCGATTACAGCGTGGCGCACTGGCTGGCCCTGATCTCCGCCATGGACAAGCTGCGCGCCTGGCCGGAAGGGGCCGAGCTGTTGCCTGGATCCATGCGGCGCCAGAGCGGCACGGCTTTCGATTTCCTGACGGATGTTCGCTGCTTCCTGCACTTTCGCCATGGCCGCGATGACAACACGCTGACCTGGTCCGCGCAGGACGAAGCTGCTGAAAGGAAGATCGGCGCCCCGGATGCCGCAGCCATGAACGCCGCCGACTGGATGCGGCTGTATTTTACCCACGCCCGCGCCCTGCATCGGGTATCCACGCAACTGCTGGAGGAGGTGCCTGCCTCGTGGTCTTCCTTGTACCGGCAGTTTCAGAGCTGGCGCTCGCGCATCTCAAATTCGGAGTTCTCGGTGGTGCAGGGCATGGTTTTCCTCCAGCAGTCCAGCTCCGTGCAGGATTCCGAGGTCCTGTTACGCCTGTTTCACTTTATTGCTCACCACGGCGTTAAGCTGAGCACCACCACCGAGCAGCGCATTGAGCAGGCCCTGCCGCAGATGGCGGCCACGCCGCCGCGCGGCGCCGAACTCTGGATCTATTTTCAGGAAATTCTTCTTCAGCCGCATGCCGCCGATGCTTTGCGCGCCATGCACGCCCTTCGCTTCCTGACCCTTGCATTGCCCGAACTCAAAGCCGTTGATGCGCTTGTGGTGCGTGACTTCTACCACCGTTTTACCGTGGACGAGCATTCCTTCCTGGCCATTGAGTCCCTGCACCGCCTGAGCCGGTCCACTTCAGAGTGGGACCGGCGCTACGCGGAGCTGCTCAGCGAGCTGGAGCAGCCGGAACTGCTGTATCTCGCCCTGCTGCTGCACGACATAGGTAAGGGATCTCCCGGCGGCGACCATATTTCCGCCGGCCTGGAGATGGCGGAAAGCTGCCTGGACAGGCTCGATCTGGAGCCGCGAGACCGCGAGACCGTGCTCTTTTTGATCGCCAACCATCTCGCCATGTCGGCGGCCATGCGGCGGGACATTTTCGACCCGGAAACAGTGCGTAGCTTCGCCGAAACAGTCCGCTCACCGGAGCGGCTGAAAATGCTCTGCCTGATGACCTATGCCGATATCAAGGCCGTCAACCCTGAGGCCCTCACCCCCTGGAAGGCCGAAAACATCTGGCAGCTCTACATTGAAACCGCCAACTACCTGAACCTGAGCATGGACCAGCGCCTGCACGGCGATTCCGATGAGGAGAGCCAGGTGCTCAGGACGCTGACACCGCTGGCGGGGAAAAGACTTAAACCATTTCTTGAGGGATTCCCAAGGCGTTATCTGGCCACGTATTCACCCGATGACATCCTCAAGCACCTGGAAATGGCCGGACATCTCCACGGCGAACCGGTGCAACTGCTGCTGGAACGCGGACGCCACTGGTTCGATCTCACCCTGGTCACAGCCGATAAGCCGATGCTCTTTGCCAAAATGACCGGGGTGCTGGCCGCATGGGGCATGAGCATCGTTAAAGCCAACGCTTTTTCCAACCAGGCGGGCGTGGTGGTGGATACCTTCCATTTCACTGACCGCTTCCGCACCCTGGAACTGAACCTTCCGGAATGGGCGCGCTTCAAGCGCAGCGTGACGGATGTGCTCACCGGCAGCGCTGATCTGGACAGGATGCTGCGCGACCGGCTGCGCCGCCCGCAGTCTGCCGCCCGTAAAACCCGCATCCAGACCCGTGTTGAACTCAACGATGCCAGTTCATCCAACTGCACCGTGCTCCACGTGGTCACGCAGGACCGCCCGGGACTGCTGTACCGGATCAGTTCGCGGCTTTCCTATCAGGACTGCAATATCGAGATCGCGCTCATTGACACCGAAGGCGAGATGGCAATTGACGTCTTCTACCTGACATCAAAGGGCCGCAAGCTGACGGCGGAGCAGGAGAGTAAAGTGCGCGGCGTGCTCATGGAAGAGTTGAAAGGCGATGGATGAAGGAAGCCTTCATCGCGGAGGCAGGAAGGGCACAGAGAATCGAAATTGTAGATTTGAGGGTCCTTCCCGGCCGGCGATTCTGGCGATACCGGCACTCACCGCTATGGCAGCGAGTGGATGCCCACCTTCACCCAGTACGATGGTTGCGGTGGAGGGGGGAAATGGTCCTTTGACGCCTTGTCCGCCAGACACATCGAGACGCGCGATATCGGCAGCATCACGACCTGCTCGACGATGCCGGTTGCGCCGAGCTCCAGGGCAAGATCGAACGGGGTAAAGGATGAATCGCCGAGAAGGACCTGGCAGCTCTTCAGGATTTCCCCGTATCTGGCCTGAAAGATCTTGTTGACTTCATCGCTGAATTTGAGTCCTGCTGGAGTCTTCAGGTTGGCTTCCGCCTTCTTTGGCCCTGCCTGACTCTCCTTTGCAATTTCAGAAAGTCCCGCCCACGCGCGGATGCCTTCAAAGGTTTTCCGGTCGTGCCATGTGTCCTGGTCCCAGTTTTGCCCGATCCTCTCAAAGAGTTCATGGGCAAAAGGGCCATCGCCCGCCGCAGCAGCGAACTTTGCCATCTGGTTCATTTTGACCAGGGAGGCGCCGTATTGCTCATCCACGGCAGTGTACCCACTCTTGATCCGCGGCCATGCCAGGCCGTGCGGGTGCTTTTCACTGTCACAGAAACAGTTTACGTAGGAGGCTATCTCATAGTAGATCATGTCGCCTTTTTTCCCGCCGATCCGGTCCGCGACTTTCCCGGCAAAGACGGCCATTTCTCCTTCTTCTCCGTCCCATTGCGGCAGCAACATTTCAGCTCGCGCCCGGTAGTAATACTGGTAGTCCGGTTCAAACGCGGTCGCTTTCTCGAACATGGCATCTTGCATCTGCTTGCTGCGCTGCTGGTATTGCACCACTCGCAGCATGGTCAGAAACCATTCGGGGCATTTGTCAGGCAGGGCAAAAGCGTCCGCAAGGACCTTGCCGGCTGTATCCAGCCGCTCATTGAAGAGCTTCCACCCGTTTTCGGTGACAGTATCCGACATTCCGTTGCCGCGTGCGCTCCAGGCGTAGCCAACGTAAGCTCCGGCGAGCGCGACCCGGGCCGTGATGGAGTTGGGGCGTTGCTTCAGCCAGCGATTGAGCCTGTCAAGATGCAGCTGCCACTCTGAATCCGTAGGGCTGTCGGCTGGAGGGCTCATCAGAGGCTGATAAAGAATATGTATGGCCCAGAAACCGCCGGTCAGGCGGGCCTTGGTGGCGCGGGCGGTATCAGCTAGCTGGTCAATTTTCTCAAAGTTCTCCAGGTTAAACAGGACCCGGATGTTCTCCTCATACCGTTGAAGCTGGTGCAGGTTGGCGTCCGCATCTCTTGCCGCCGCTTCGTTCCTGAGGCGAGCCAGATCCTGTACATCCGGCGCAGAGGCTGCCGCCGGCGCCGCAGCAGACGGCGTTTTGCTCTTGTCAGCGCGTACGCGCCGGGCAATGTCACCCAGTGATGGAGCGTCCTGGCCATAGAGCATCGGGGCGCAGAGCACGAAGGCGGACAGCGTTGTAATCAGTCTTCTATTCGACATTTGCAGGTGAGAATAGCTCCGCCTGCGGAAGGATCAAAGTTACCAGCGTTCTAATCAATGAACCGAAGGTAACGGGAAGCGGCCTGGTGGCGCAAACTCGCCTTGTTTTCGGGTCTAAGATCATAAGCAGTTTTCTTTGCAGTTTGTAACGTTCGGGCCGATATCGTCACCATCAATAAAGGCAGCCCGCTGTTGACCGCTTCACTGAAATCTATCTTGAACGACGGAGAAAGAGCATGTCTCCCGCGGCTAAAAGCAAAACCAATCTTTCCGTAAAGATTTATCGTGGCGACGCCAAGACCCTGCTGGCCTTCAATCTTCCCAGCCGGCAGGCGGCAAAGGCCCTGGCCGGCTTTACCATTCAGTGCCAGCCGCAGGGCCGGCCCTCCTACTACCTTCATAACAACCTGCAGTTTGAGAAGCCCGGCGATCACGCCCAGGACCCGAACGAGCCGCCGTACTCAAGCATTAACGCGCCTTTCCACAAGTTCCGCTGGCTGCACGTGCCCGGTTCCACCCATCAGGGGCTGAAGCCGTTGATGGGACAATACAAGTACACGGTGACGGCGAGATATTTTGATGACAAGGGCTCATTGCAGCCCCTTGATGCCGGGCAGAGCGTTACCGCGGAAGTCGAGGTGGCGCCCTTTGAAAAGCAGGGAGTTGAGCTCGGGTTTACACGAGGATTTGTTCAGTCGCAGGCGTTCGTGCACCACTTCGGGCTGAAGGCGCTGGTCCAGCCCAAGGAAAGAGAACTTCTTTTTGACACCAGCCAGGAGTCAGGCGTCAACGCGCAGGGCCTGCACTACACCTTCCAGGACGAATACGAGTGGCTGGGATTTACCGCGCACGAGAAGGTATTCGCCTTACTCACTGAAGTGCTCAATGACCAGTCGCTGCGCCTGGATGTGTTCGCTTACGATTTGAACCAGCCGGACCTGATGAAGCTCCTGCTGAAGCTGGCGAAGCAAGGGCGGATCCGCATCATCCTGGACAACGCTGCGCTGCACCACAGCACGAAGAAGGCAACTTCAGAAGACCAGTTTGCGGATCTTTTCAGCAAGGCGGCCACCGGCAATGCCGCCATCCTGCGCGGCAAGTTCGGGCGGTATTCTCACGACAAGGTATTTATCGTTTCCAACTCCAGCGGCGCCGTAAAGGTGCTGACCGGCTCAACCAATTTTTCCGTCACTGGGCTTTACGTGAATTCCAATCACGTAATCATCTTTACGGACGCGAAAGTTGCGGAGCAGTATGCAACCGTGTTCAACGAGGCATGGAAGGGCGGCGTGAAGGCGGAGGCATTTCGCGCGTCGGACCTGGCGAAGCAGACCTTTTCCTTCAAGTCCAGCAAGACCCCGCCGACGGACATCACTTTCTCGCCGCATGACCAGAATGTTGCCGATAAGATTCTGGCTGGGGTCGCCGGACGCATCCGGCAGGAAGGCAAGCAGGGGAAGACGGCGGGCAGCGTGCTGTTTGCCGTGATGGAGATGGACAACGGCAAAAGTCCGGTGTACTCAGCGCTGCAGGAGCTTCACAAGAATGGACAGGTCTTCAGCTATGGAATTTCCGACAGCCCGGGAGGAATTGCGCTGTACAAACCGGGAAAGAGGACTGGAGTGCTGGTGACCGGCAAGCCGCAGAACACCATACTTCCGCCTCCGTTTGATCAGGTGCCGAACATCCCTGGCGTGGGCCACCAGGTCCACCATAAGTTTGTCGTGTGCGGCTTCAACAGCGATAAGGCGGTCGTTTACTGCGGTTCTTCAAACCTGGCTTCCGGCGGAGAAAACCTGAATGGAGATAATCTGCTGGCCATTCATGATTCTGACGTGGCCACAGCGTTCGCGATCGAGGCGCTGGCACTGGTGGACCATTTCAACTTCCTTGATAATGTCGCCACGGGCGGCACAGGCAAGCCGAGCAAGCGGCAAACGCCTGGAAAAGCCACAGCGACCAAGCGGCAGGCCGCCGTCTCCGCCGGCTGGTTTCTTTCCACCAGCGATCAATGGGTTGATCCGTACTTTGATCCCGGAGACCTGCACTATGTGGACAGACAGCTTTTTGGATCGTAAGCAGGCGCGCGATACTCAAAGCCCGTTTCGTTACGGGATGGTTTCCTGCCTGCCGGGGATCATCTCCCCGCGACCGCCGAATGCTGCCGTGATCGCCACGGCGTGATACTGCGGACAAATCGCTGCAATTCAAAATGGAAAGTTTTAGGCCGCACTCTTCTGTTCCGCGGGCTCGCGGCTACGGCCCGCAATTTCGTTCTCGCTTACGATGCGCAACTGCTCCCAGTCATAGGGAAACTCATGCCCACAATCGAGACAGACAACGTAAGTGCCAGTGACGCGCGCAGCCGCCGGCCGGTTGGGAGACGCTTTCTTTGCCGTGACGGGAAAGCTCAGGTGCCGGTGCCAGCAGCCAAACAAAAAGTCGAACATACTCGCGGCTCGTTTCATGAACCCCTCTCATGCCACATATGGGGCCTTATGATTGGATGCTAGGGCCGGCGATGGTTCGGGCTCTGTGTCCTGAATCACGCATCAAGGTGAGCTCTGGCGCAGTACTCACGTTGTGATCCAGATCACATTTTGGGCTAGAGAGTCCGCCGGAGATGGGGAAACGAGTGTGAAGAGGGTGCGGCCCTACCCTCGATAGCTGGAGCGCTTTCCTCTCAGGAAAATCTGCGAACTCGCGGGGTTGGCGCAGCCATGCGAGAGAGAGGGAGACACGCCTTGGGCAGCACGCTGAATCCCGAGTAGCGGGGCGAGCGGAATTTGAAGTGGCGAACCGCGGGCCTTAGCGCAGTGATGAGCCTTGCCGGGCGAGGCTGTGGGCCGGCCCGTGGGACAGCGAGAACCGGAGCAGGCCGTAAGCAGTCGCGGCAAAGGTCAGCGCTAAAACCGTCGCGGCGAGGGGACCGGCGTGGACCGGGCCGGCCTCCCCTGACGACATGGAGAACGAAAGCAGGGGAATGGATATGGCAGCGAAGGCGGCAATCAACCCGAGGGCCCCGCTGAGCATTTGCAGAAAAGAGCGGTTCATGAGCTTTTTACTCCCCGGCGCCGATGAACAGCGCCGCGTACTACTTGATGCCGGAATCGTATGCCGGTAGATGACGGGCAGTCCACGTTACTTCCGAGCAGAGGCTTTTGAGGCGGTAACCCGGGCAGCAAGCGCCGGCTCTGCGCCTCCCAAATTGTGGTCTAGAATTCAGGCAGGCCCGTGCGGGCCGCATACATGAACATTTCTTTACGGCCATTTGCCCTCGCAGACCAGGAATTCCTGTTTCAACTTTATGCCGAGACTCGCCGGCAGGAGGTTGCCGCCTGGGGGTGGAACCATGAGCAGCAGGACGCGTTCCTGCGCATGCAGTTCAATGCTCAACAACGCTGGTATGAGATGGCGTACGAAGGGGCCGAACACCAGATTATTGAGTGCGAAACGGGTCCTATCGGACGGATCATGGTGATGCGGGGAGACAGCTTCATTCTGCTGGTGGATATCGCCTTGCTGGCGGAATACCGGGGGCGCGGCATAGGCAGCAGCCTGTTGGGCGGACTGCTGGACCAGGGCGACCGAGGTCGCGTCCCGGTGCGGCTGCGGGTGCTCAAAACCAATCCTGCGCGCCGGCTCTACGAACGGCTTGGCTTTGTCCCGGCGGGCGAAGACGAAATGTACCTGCACATGGACCGGCTGCCGAAGGAGTTGAACGCCGGCGGCTTGTGAACCGCCGGCGAACGGGGTTTCGTCAGTTCCTTGGAGGGAATATCCCCTGCAAGGCAATAATGAAGGTCATGCACAGGTATGGCGGCATATTGTTATGCGGCAGCCCGCTGCCGGTGACCGCCGTTGCGTTTGCGCTCATCTGGACGTTGCTGCCTGCTGAGGAGGGCGCGTATGGAGCACCCGGCCGGCCACGGCCGCCGCTTGCGCCCCATGTATTGTTGGTGGGAACGGCGCTGCCTCCCCCCGAGGGATCGGCCTGCGCTATGTGGGTGTGAGAAGGCATTTCAGTAGCCAGCAGGGTCACCGTTTTCTCCCCGCCGGTTTCTCCTAGACTCCGCAAGCTCAATCCCGGCCCCTGGCCGGCGCCCAGAGGCGCTGAGCCCTGGAGGTTGGGCAGCGCGAAGGTGCTCCTGCCGTCTCCGCCGTACGTGGTCCCCAGAAGGGAAAACAACGCCGTATTCTGACTGATGGGCATGAGCTGGCCGTTGCACAATGCCCAGCCGGCCGGCGCAAAGTTTCCGCCAAAAATCCTGATCTCCGACAAAAATTGGTCTGCCATAGAACGCTTTCTCCTTTACTAGCTCCGGCTGGGGAAGATTCCCTGCAGCGCGATGCAGAAATTGAGCACCAGGTAAGGCGACATGTTTTCATGAGCCTGGCTGCCGCCACTTTGTCCGACGCTGGCGGGGTTCATTACCGTGTTCACAGACCCGGCGCCGTAAGGATTGGCTCCCGTATTGTCCGTGGCCCACAAGCTGCCTCCCGGGCCGGCGCTGCCCACGCTGGAACTGCCCACCACAGGGTGATTGTGTGCGGGCATCTCGGAAATGCTGAGCGTGTGAGCGGCCTCACCGCCCGGCTGCCCCAGATTAATGCCGTTACCGGTGTGCACGGGAACACGGCCCTGCAGGTTGGGCAGGGCAAAGTTGGTTCTTCCATCGCCGCCGTAGGTGGTACCGAGGATGGAAAAAAGGGCCTGATTTTGACTGATGGGCAGCACCTGCCCGTTGCAAAATGCCCATCCTTTGGGCGGGAAATTGAAGCTGAAAATCCTGACTTCAGCAAGAAACGGCTCTGCCATTTTTGATCTCCTTGCAAATGCTTAAATGGTTGATCATCAGGCCTGCGTCGGGAAAATGCCGAACAGGCTGAGAATGAAGTTGATGGCCAAAAAAGGCATCATGTTATCGTGCGGCTGCGAGCCGCCCGCAGGGCCGAGTGCGCCGGGGTCCATTCCCGCGGAGGGAGCACTAGTGGAGAACTGGTTCAGGGACGATTGCGCCCAGGCAGCGCCGCCGGGCCCAGCCTGGCTTCCGGAGGGAGTAATCGCCTGAGGCGCATGCGTGTGACTGGGAAGTTGAGGCACGGTTAACGTAACCGCTTCAGCGCCACCTGCTTGCGCCAGAGGAAAGCCGCTCCCCTGATGGATGGGGACACGGCTCCGCAGGTCAGGCAGTGCGAAGGTGTTCTGGCCATCGCCGCCATAGGTCGTGCCGATCAAGGTGAACAGGGCGTCATTTTGCGAAATGGACAACAATGATCCGTCGCAAAACGCCCAGCCCTGCGGGGCAAAATTACCGGGAAACATCCGGATCTCTCCGATGAATGGTTGTGACATTTTCTTGCTCCTATCTATTAATGCTGGTGCTGGGCTACTGCACCGTCAAAGTAATGGTCGTATTGGCCTGCGCAGTCATGCTGGCTGCGGTTACGGTTATCTGATAATTCCCGGGCGGAGTGGCCAG
>DATIWA010000759.1:0-5848 GCA_035465515.1 Candidatus Limnocylindrales bacterium
TGCCGTTTCCCGCGTGGAAGGCTCAGTGGCCGATGCCGGGCAAAGCTAGGCTGTTCCCGCTCTTCACGGCAAACCTCAATTGAGCCTCCGCTTCCGTGACATCGTCCTGCCCGGCGGACAGACCGTAGGAGTTACGGCAACCCTGGTCTCCGTGAACAGCACCACCAGCAAGAGCAACAGGAAGGCCGGGGAAGGTCAGATCCAGTCCGGAACCGAAGGCAAAGGCGCGGAAATGGGAGCCGGCGCGGGGTCGGTGCCGGACTTGATATTCGGCAGCCCGCTCAAAGGATTGGCGATCGGCACTCTGGCCGGAGGCGGCTACGTGCTGGCCACAAAAGGCAAAGGGGTTGAACTGCCCGCCCAAACTGGGCTGGTGATCCGTTTTGACCAACCACTCACCCTTTCCGGGATGGCCAGTCCGCAGCCGATGCAGCGCTAAACATCAAACCTGGCTTCTTCGGCTGCAGCGCCTGGGAATTCGGTGGTGTGGAGCGCGCCCAAGCTTATGCTGCAGCTTTTCCGCTCTTGCGCCGTTTTCTTTTCGCCGCGCGCTTTCTTTCCTGCTGCCGCAGCAGCTTCTTCTGCCGCTCGATCTCTTCTTCTGAATACATGGTGCCGCGACAATTTGCCGCCCCGCAATAACATGGCGCTTCGTCGCCCGGTTCGCCGTCCCAGAGACAGTAATCGTAGGTCAGCTCTTCGCCGGCGCCGATGTCGCGCAGCGCGATGATCCATATGCTTTTGTCAATCTGGTCGCTTTCACAATTGGGGTCGCAGGAATGGTTCACGAATGCCGCCATGCCGAATCCATCGATGACAGTCTCGTTATCGTCCATCGTGAACAGGTATGTGACTTCGTTGTCCGCATACATTCCGTCCGTTTCCTTCCTCGTCAGGCGAGGTCCGGTATATTCCAGGACGCGAGTGCCCTTCTTTACCGGGGACGTGGTATAGACTCCGGCGCCATGCAGCGATGAAGATTTAACAATGAGGGTCATGTCGTATTCCTGGTTTCTGCGAGAGCCCCGGCGGAATCCGACGTCTCGCGCAGCGCAGTATAGCGAAAAGTTGATGCCGCAAGCGCGGCTATTTTGCTGACGCGCCCTGCCGTTGCACGGCTCGCTGAAGGGTCTTGTCGAGCGCCGCCTTGGAGGCTTCATACTCCTGCGCGGTGATCCTGCCCTGAAGGCGGTCTGACTCCAGTTGAAACACCTCTTCCTTCATGGCCTCAAGAAGCATCGCGGGCCTGTCTTTTTGCGCCGGTTTGCTTCCTGAAGAAGCGGGATTGGCAGAATGGCCCGCCTGCGAGGTGTACACAAAAACGGCGCCCGCGGCCAGGAAGATCGTGAGCACGCCGAGAAACAGCCACTGCCCGTTATGGAGCGGATCTGGCTTCTCATTGGGAACTCCCAGCCCGCCGCCAGGGCGCGAGCCTTCCGCCGCCCCTTGCTGTGGTCCGCCTTCAGTGGAGCCCGCCGCCCCGCCCGACTGCGTGTCACGCGGCAGCTCTCCGGTGCCCTCAATCTGGAAGCCAAGATTCTGCTGCGGCTGGACATTCTTTGCCAGGTACAGGGTGACATTCTTGAGCTGAGGATCGCTGGTGGGCGAATAAACCGATCCGTCCTGGGGAACAAAGCTGATGGAATTGGGCGTGACCACCAGCATGTTGGCCACGGGAGCAGCCAGCCTGGGAGTCATCGCCAGCTTACCCGAGTACGGCAGGCTGTACCGGATCTGAAATTGCGTCTGCCCGGGACGTAATGGAAATCCGAAAAAATACTTCCCCTTTTCCGCTTTGTCCGGGACTGCCGGCGTTTTCAATGCCATGTTGCCGGCGGGCTGGGCGGCAGTGTCCTGTACCTGCGCGCCTTCCGGCAGATAAAAATCAAACGTATGCTGCCCGTTTTTGGAGCGCGGAGGTGAAGATTCATTGTTCAGCGTGTAGAGTTCATCAATATTCAGCGAGTTCCCGCCCGGCGAACTCTGAATCACCATCACGTGCTCCTGGACAGTAATGTCTTTCACGCCGGCCGAAGCGTCGAACACCTGGACCGCCACCGGGCCGCCGCCGGGCCGAACCACTCCGGTATATGTAACGTCCTGGTGACGCACCCACACCAGGTAGGGCTGCGGGCTTGCTGGAACGTCAAACGTGAATTCGCCTCTGGCGTTTGTTTTCGTCTTTCCGGCATCTTCCATGCCGTTGCCAATTCGCTTGAGAATCACGTCATCTCCCGCGGAGGGCTTCCTGGTGGTTCCATTGCGTACCACGCCGCGGACCGTATCGCCAAAGGCTGCAATGGAACAGAAGAACAACAGGGCTAGGGCAAACTGCTTCAATGGGATGTATCTCATCAGGCTTTCGCGGACTCCAACGTCTCAATTTCAGCCAGGATGCGCGCAGCTTCTGATTCCATGCCGGCCCGCATGCCTTCGTAATCCGCCTGGGTGAATTTTCCGGACTTGAATTCGAAATTAAGGTCGCGCAGGTTGTCGTAGACCACGTCCTTGCGCTCGTAGAGGTACGCCAGGCGGGTCTTGTCCTCGCCGGTATCGCTGTCACGATTGGGCATGAAGATATAGATCAGCGTGAGGGCCGCAAACAGGCTGCAGAAGACAACCACAACCACCTGGAATGTCGCGTCGCTCATATTTCAGTCTCCTTGCGGGCCCGGTCGCGGAGAGATTCCAGATGCGGGTCCAGCGCCGGCTGGGCGCCCTGCGCGGCAGCCGGATGAGAGACGCGCCACTTGCGGACAATCAGGACCGTTAAAAAGAGTCCAAACCCCAGGCCGGCGAAGGGCAGTATCCACGCGATCAGTTCAAAGCCGTGCTGCGAAGGCTCGACCACTGTGGTCACGCCCCATTCCTTGCGGAACCAGTTGAGCACTGCTTCATCGTCATTGGTCTGCGCAACCTGGGTGCGCAGCTGGTGGATCATCTTCTCTGAATTCGGGCAGCCCACGTGGTTGCACTTAAGCAGCATCTGGCCGCAGCTGCACGTGCACATGATCTTATCGCCCAATTTTTGAAAACGCGGATTGTCCGCGCCCATCAGCAGCGCCACGGCGCAGAACAGAACAAGAAGTTGGGACACCCGTTTCATTTTCGTACTCCCGCCGGACGCATACTCGCGCTTTCCATGGCGCCCAGGGGGACCGCCGCCGGCACAGTGGACGCGATCTGCGCGGCGTTGGGAACCAGCGCCAGCCCGGTGCCCAGCACCACCACCAGCACGCCAATCCACAGCCACGAGACCAGCGGGTTCACAAATGCCTTGATAATAGGATGGCCGGTATCGGGATTCTTGCCTTCGTAAATCACGTACAGGTCTTCCACCAGGGTTGAATAGTCGGCCACAATCGTGGTTCCCTGCATGCTGGCCTTGTACTGGCGATGCTCTGGGTTCAGCCGGGTCAGCGGCTTGCCGTCCTTATATACGTCCAGCAGGGCCGCTTCAGAATCGTAATTGGCATTGGAATCCTGGGTATATTCCTGGCCCACCAGTTCGTAGTGGCCGATTTTCAGCTTGTCTCCCAGGCCCATCTCCATCTCTTTTTCCTGGTTAAACGCCTGCCCGCAGATTCCAATCACGGCCAGCACGATGCCCAGATGGACGATGTATCCGCCGTAGCGCCGCATGTTGCGCCGGGTCAGATGGTACATGGCGGCGGCGATGTTGGTGTTCAGCTTGCCTTTCAGCACGCGGCCGCCGCGATAGAACTCCGACGCTACGGTCGTGACCACCATCGCGCTCAATACAAATCCCAGCCAGGCATACAGGTACGGCAGGTCTTGCCACGGCTTCACGCCCACAAAGACCAGCAGAACTCCCAGTCCCAAAGACAGCGCCGCTGGAGCCATAAAGTTCTTGCGGATGCTGCCGATGGAGGTGTTTCGCCACGCCAGCAGCGGCCCCACTGCGGTAAGGAAGATCAGGAACAGCCCAATGGGAATCATCACCTTATTGAAGAAAGGCGCCCCCACCGTGATCTTGTATCCCCGCACCCACTCGGAGAGGATTGGGAACAGCGTGCCGCACAGGACGGCGAAGCACGCCGCCAGCAACACCAGGTTGTTGAACAGGAAGCTGGATTCGCGCGAAACCAGCGATTCCAGTTTGTTTTCCGAAACCAGGTGATCGCGGTTCTTCCAGTAGGCCCACACGCACACCACCAGCGTAATCATCAGGAAGGCGTAGAACCATGCTCCGATGCTGGACTGCGCGAAAGCGTGCACCGATTGCACGATGCCGCTGCGCGTGAGCAGCGTCCCCAGGATCGATAACATGAACGTGACAAAAATCAGCCAAACGTTCCAGACCTTCATCATGCCGCGTTTTTCCTGCATCATGACCGAATGCAGGAATGCCGTGCCGCTCAGCCAGGGCAGCAAGGAAGCATTTTCCACCGGGTCCCAGCCCCAGTATCCGCCCCATCCGAGCACGGCGTAGGCCCAGTGCGCGCCCAGCGCGATCCCGCAGCTGAGGAACAGCCAAGTCACCATGGTCCAGCGGCGCGTGATATGGATCCACTTTTCGCCCGGATAGCGCATGATCAGCGCGGCCAGCGCGAAAGCAAACGGCACGGAAAAGCCCACATAGCCCAGGTACAGCATGGGGGGATGGATCACCATCTCCGGATACTGCAAGAGCGGATTCAGGCCGTTGCCGTCAGCGGCGGCGCGGGTCATGATCCCGAAAGGGTTCGCCGTGAAGTTCACCAGCAGCAGAAAGAAGACCTGGATTCCGGCCAGCACGGTGGACGTCATGGCAACCAGGCGGGTATCAACCTTGTGCCGCACGCGCAGGACAAAGCCGTACGTGGCCAGCAGCCACGACCAGAAAAGCAGCGAGCCTTCCTGTCCGGACCACAGAGCGGCCAGTTTATACGGCGTAGGCAAAGCGCGATTGCTGTGTTGCAGGATGTAGGCTACGGAAAAGTCATTATTGAGTGCGGCCCAGACCAGGGCGAGAGCGGCTCCGGTTACGGCAAGAAAAGTCGCCATGCCGGCGCGGCGCGCTGTCTCCGCCAGACGATACCCAAGCTCATCTTTTCGGAGGGCGCTTATGATCCCTACAACGAGGCAATAGACGCTTAACGCTAAAGCAAATAAAAGACAAAAGCTTCCTAGTAAAGGCATGACTATCCAGCTTAGTATCTTTCAGGGCCGGGTGCAATTGCTATTAAGCAGAAACCCGCTGTTCCGGCCCGCTCAAAGTAGCCCGCACCAGGGAGATCAGGTCCTCCGGCTCGCACGGTTTTGTGCGGAATATCACAGACAAACCGGCATATTCCTGCTCCGCTTCCAGCCCGCTGATGACGATCACGGGGATTTCCCTATTGAACGAACGTAACTCGCGCACAAAATCCACCCCGTCCATGCCCGGCATCAGATGGTCGGTAATCACCACCCCAATGCGCTCCCGCCCCGAACTGCTGCGCAGAAGCGCCAGAGCGCTCCGGGCGCTGGTGGCCACGTGGCATTCCATGCCTCCCTTGCGCAGCACCAGCTCGCGCACGCAGAGCTGTGCCGCATCATCATCGAGCAGGAGGACTTGTTTCATCCAGCTACGCGCTCTTCTCCCTCAGATATCTGGCCATCACTTCTTCTTCCGCCTGTGCCCAATCTTCCTGGTCCATCCCGTCCTGCCGGCCCCGCGCTTCATATATCTCATAGGCGCGGCGGCGGATCTCTTCCTCAATTCCAGGGTCAAGCTGTCCCAGGCGCTCGAATTCGGCCGGGGTTGCCACTCCGTTGGGCTGGCTGATGGGGGTTACGGTGCTCGACTGCTTAGCCGTCGCTTTCTTGCTCGTGATCTTCCGGGTTGTTCCAGACGACTTTGTTG
>DATIWA010000760.1:0-5546 GCA_035465515.1 Candidatus Limnocylindrales bacterium
AATCAGACTTTGTCCGCCGCTCAGGATTTTGGCTTCATCGCCGTGCTTTTTCAGCATGGCCACGGCTTCCGGGATGGTTTGGGGCCGGAGATATTCGAAGGCTGGAGGAATCATTTGTCCCACCTCTTCCTCAAGTGAAAGTACCCGATAGCATGTGAGACGCCTGCACGCTATTTGGCGAGAGGATGTCCCTTATATCACAAGGCGCTTGCGCGGGAAAAGTCCGGCCTTATGTTTTTCGCCGGAAATCATTTCGATGTCTAAATATCTGCCAAAAATACGGCCATTGAAGTCCGCGCCGGACACATCTATGATACCCCTAAGCGATGTCGCAGGAACTTTATAGCAGAGCTGGCGAACTGGCCGCGCGGCGCGCGCCCTTCGCGGTGGCCACCGTGGTCCGCGTTGAAGGGTCTTCCTCCGCCAAACGGGGCTCCAAGGCCCTCATTGATTCCCAGGGGAAAATTGTTTTCGGCTGGGTTGGCGGCGGCTGCGCCGAAAGCGCCGTCCGCGCAGAGGCCCTGAAGTGTATCCGCTCTGAAAAACCCGCTCTCATCACCCTGGACATGCAGGACGAAGTGCTGGGCGTGGGCATGCCCTGCGGAGGCATGATGGATGTTTATATTGAGCCGGTGGTGCCCCAACCCGAACTGGTGATTGCCGGACACGGCCGCATTGCCGAAGCTCTCGCCAGCCTGGGCCACCTCATGAATTTTTCCGTCACCGTCCATGATCCCTCCGCCGAGAAGGAGAGATTTCCCGGCGCTGACCGGGTCATCAACAAGGATTTTGAGGTTACCGAAATTGCCTTTGGCCCGCGTACCTTCGTGGTGATTGCTACGCTGCACAAGAACGACCACCTCTGGCTGCAACGCGCTCTTCAGGGCCAGGCGGCTTACGTCGCCCTGATTGCCAGCGCCCACCGTTCGCGCCTGGTGCTCGATTATCTGCTGGCGGAGGGCGTCCCGGAAGAGACTGTAGAAAGCGTATGGGCGCCGGCGGGCCTCGATCTGGGAGCTGCCGGCCCTGAAGAAATCGCCCTCAGCATCATGAGCCAGATTGTGGCCGTGCGCCGGGGCGGCAGCCTGAAGACGTTGAAACAGAAAAAAGATCAGTCCCCCGCTGAACCCGAACAGGAAAGCGCGGCCGACAAGATCATCCGCCAGTGCGAGACGAATACTAAGGACTGAGTCTTGCGGCGTGTTTACGTTCCGCCACAATCTCTCCCAGAATGCTGAGCGCAATCTCTTCCGGCGTCTCCGCCCCGATCTGCAATCCCGCTGGCGCATGAACTTCTCTCAGCCTTTCGCTGGAAACACCTTTATTTCCGAGGCTGGCGAACACCTCCTGCGCCCTCTTCTTGTTTGCCAGCAGAGCGACATAGGCCGCTTTGCCGGCCAGGGCCTGCTCCACCGCCTCCTCATCGCACTGCCCGCGACTCGCCACCACAACAAAACGATCGGCCTGCGGCAAGCGGGAAAAATCCAGCACGCGCAGGACCCTGTCCGCCTCCGGCAGTTCTCCCCGGCGCAATAACGGATCCACCACGGTCACGGTGAAATTGAGAACTCGCCCGAGCCTCGCGAGAGCGCGTACAACCGGATCGCGCCCCACAATTATCAGTTCAGGCTGTCCGGCAGGCAGCTCCTCCCTGCTCTCCATTTCCGGCAAATGGAAGCTCACGGCTGCATCCTCCGCGCCGAATTCGCGAAAGTCCTCGGCTGTATCAATGTCCAGCAGGACCCCGATATCGTCCACGGGGACCTTATGAATGCCTTCTGTGTGGCTGCCAAAAATGGCCCGGCATCCTACGTCACCCGAAAGCGTCATCAACTCGGGAAAAACCGACCGGTCCAGAAGCACAGGGTTTCCCCGGAATCCTCTATATAAAGGAATGGCAATTTGAGGGGACGCAGCCCGGTGATATGCAATCAGGGCGTCCAGCGTGGCCGGGCTGACAAAGGGCTGGTCGGCCAGGACCACCAGGGCGGCTTGCGCCCTCGGGCTTACCGCCGAAAGCCCCGTCCTCAGTGAACTCCCCATGCCCTGCTGATAATAAGGATTGATTACGACCTTCAGGCCGGGGGTGGAAATCTGCTTTTGTATCTCCTCGGCGTCGGCCCCCAGCACCAGAACTACCTCGCCCGCCTGCGACGCGCCGACGTTTTCAAGCGTGCGTTCCAGCAGTGTCTTCCCGCCCAGCCGAAGCAGTTGCTTGGGAGCGCCCATGCGGCGCGACATCCCCGCCGCCAGCACAATGGCCGCAACTCTCGCGCCTTGCTTGTTTGTATCCACTTTGTCACTTATCTTAAATGGAGGAAGGTAATGGATGAATACAGTTCAACAGCCTGAGCCGTGGCTGCGCGGCACCCTGACCGACGTCCCGCCGGTCCAGCGCGCCGTATTGCACGCCCTGGAACTCGCGCGTGAAGACCTGGAGCGCTGGTGCGAAGGCTTGACCGACGAGGAATTGAACGCCCGTCCCGGCGGCATTGCGCCGGTGTCCTTTCACCTGCGCCACATCGCGCGCAGCATGGACCGCCTGCTCACGTACGCCGAAGGCGCGCAGCTCAGCCCCGAACAGATTGCCGTCATGAAGACCGAACTGGCTCAGGGCGCCACCAGAAACGAGCTGCTGGCCGAACTGGTGGTGGGGCTTTCCAAGAGCGCGCGCCGGATTCGCGCCTTTTCGCCGCAGCAGCTTGAGGAGCATCGAGCGGTGGGCAAGAAACAGCTTCCCACCACGGTAGGCGGGCTTCTGGTCCATGTTGCCGACCACACCCAGCGCCATGTCGGCCAGGCCATCACCACGGCAAAAATCATCATGGCGGAACGCTGAACCGCGCCGGAGAAATAAATGTCTGAACATGACAAACATCACGGTTCGTCCAATGACGTGCAGCGCATTCTGGCTGCGGCCCATTTCGCCGCTCAACGCCATGCCGGACAGAAAAGGAAAGGCGTGGCCGGCGAGCCCTATATCAATCACCTGATCGAAGTGGCGGAACTCATTGCCGCCAGCAGCGAAAGCCTGGACACAAACCTCGTGATGGCAGGCTTCCTTCATGACACCGTGGAAGATACGGGTGTCACTCCGGAAGAACTGGAGCGCAACTTCGGGAGCGATGTAGCAAGCCTGGTGATGGAAGTGACCGACGATAAGGCGTTGCCCAAAGAAGTCCGCAAGGAACTGCAGGTCAAGAATGCGCACAAAAAGACGCCGCGCGCCCAGACACTGAAACTGGCGGACAAGATTTCCAATCTCCGCGCGCTGCTCGCCAGCCCGCCGGCCGATTGGACCCTCCAGCGCAAGAAGCAATATTTTGAATGGGCCGGGCGGGTCATCGCCGGCCTGACCTCACCCAACCACGTCCTCAAGGCTGAATTTGATCGCACCTGCGCCAGACTCTCCGAGTTGGAGTAGGCATCCTCCAGCATTCGCTTCGCATCGCGCGCGTTATTTGGTGACGGAAAAATCCAGCTCTGCAATTCGCGCCTGTGGCATCGAACTTTGAATGCAGTAGCTGACCACCGGTGGAACGAATGCGAACCTTTGGAATCACTCTGATTACTGCGTTGCTCGTTGGGGGAACGGGTGCCGCTACCGCTCAAGCAGCAAAAAAGACGATACGGGCGCTTCAAATGAATGCCGGCGACCCGGACGTAGTGGTCTGGGACATACCCTCTCCGGAGTCCCATCCCGTCGCGCTGGGCGTTGTGGTGCGGCTGGGGAAGCGGCTGCATCATACGCGGCTCGACTGTTCTCACCTGGTGCACCGGCTTTATCAGCGGGCCGGCCTTGACTACACCTACGTCAATTCGACGGAGATGTATGAAGGCGTCTCCGAGTTTCAGCAGGTTTCAGAACCTGAGCCGGGCGACATCGTTGTCTGGGAAGGTCACATGGGCGTGGTGGTGGACCCGGACGAGCATAGCTTCCTGAGCGCGCTCCGTACCGGGGTGAAAACCTCGCACTACGACTCGCCTTACTGGCAGAAAAGGGGCCGCCCGAGGTTCTTTCGCTATGCGCTTCCCGTTCCTGAGCCGCCGGTGCACACGGCACGCAACCGGCTTCCCCATTCATCGGAAGCAGAATGAAAAACCGCTGCCTTGAGGCAGCGGTTCCGGTTGATCCTCAAAAGGCCTACTTTGCGGCGGTCACCACGGGTTCGGCAATTTTTTTGTACCACTCCACCGTGCGCCTGAGCCCTTCTTCAAAACTGACGCTCGGGGTGTAGCCGAAATGCTTGCGGGCCAGAGTAATGTCGGCCAGCGAATGCCTCACGTCTCCCACCCGCGGACCGGCATACTTCGGCGCGCCGGAGAAACCGATGATCTTTTTCAGCATTTCGTAGGTCTGATTCAGCGTGAAGCGCGTTCCCGTCGCCACGTTGAACATTTTCCCTGAGACCTCACCTGCCGACGCCGCGCAGGCACGCAAGTTGGCGTTTACCGCATTTTCCACAAAGGTGAAGTCGCGGCTCTGCTCGCCGTCGCCGAAGATGGTCGGCGCCTGGCCCTGAAGCATTTGCGTGATGAACTTGGCCAGTACGGCCGAATACTGCGAGTTGGCGTCCTGCCGCGGGCCAAAGACATTGAAATACCTCAGGCTTACCGTCTCCAGTCCGTATACCGCCGAAAACGTCTGCATGTAGTATTCGCCGGTGAGCTTCTGCACAGCATACGGGGAAATGGGCCGGGGCAACATCGCTTCCTGCTTGGGCAAGACTTCGCTTTCGCCATAAGCGGACGACGATGCCGCATACACCACGCGCTTCACCCGCGCATCGCGCGCCGCCACCAGCAGGTTCAGCGTGCCGTCCACGTTCACGGCGTTGGTGCGCTGCGGCTCGGCAACCGATTTGGGCACCGAGGGAAGCGCCGCCTCATGAAAGATATAATCCACACCCGCGCAGGCCGAGGCCAGCCCAGGCGGATCCAGCAGCGTGACTTCGCGAAAGTCAAGCCGGTCTCTTACTTCATTGATGTTTTCCCACTTCCCCGTGGAAAAGTCATCCAGGCCGCGCACGGAATCTCCGCGCTCGATCAACGCCCTGGCTATGGCCGATCCGATGAAACCTGCAACGCCCGTGACCAGATATTTCGCCATTCCGATGGCTCCCGTCCAAAAAATTGGGATCATTACGAGACAAGCCGGCCGCAAAGGTTCAACCTGCGTCCGGCCTGTGCTGTCTATCCTATACTCCGCAGGCTGAAGTGACGCTGCGGAACCGGAGACAATCCGTGCTGTTTGATTTTATACAGTAACGCCTTGTAGCTGATGTTCAACTCGGCCGCTGCAAGCTTGCGGTTCCAGTTGGCGTTCTCCAGAGCGCGCTGGATTTCCCTGGCTTCGGCGTCGTCCTTCAGGCTGCGCACCAGGGCCTTGAGGCCGCCGCGCGACGCTGGCGCGGCGCCGCCCTCCTCTGCGCCGTTTTCCTTGCCTTTGATCTGAAGCTCGTCAATCACCAGGCTTTCGTTCTCCAGCACCAGGTAGCGCTTCACAAAGTTGCCCAGTTCGCGCAGATTGCCCGGCCAGCAGTAGC
>DATIWA010000761.1:0-12862 GCA_035465515.1 Candidatus Limnocylindrales bacterium
ACCAGATATGCCGGCGAGATGAAGAAGTCAATTTTTGGGGTCATGAATTTCCTGCTGCCGCAGAACAATGTTTTCCCCATGCACTGCTCGGCCAACGTCGGAAAAAACGGCGAGACAGCGCTCTTCTTCGGCCTCTCCGGAACGGGGAAGACCACGCTTTCCGCCGACCCCGAGCGCCTGCTGATCGGCGACGACGAACACGGCTGGAGCCCGGCCGGAATCTTCAACTTTGAGGGCGGTTGTTACGCCAAGTGCATCAACCTTTCCCAGCAGAATGAACCGCAGATCTGGAACGCGATTCGCTTTGGCTCCGTGCTGGAAAATGTGACCCTTGATCCGGACACGCACGTCCCCGATTACAGCGATGACAGCCGCACCGAGAACACCCGCTGCGCCTATCCGGTGGACTATATCGAGGGCGCGGTCATACCCGGCGTCGGCGGCCATCCCCGGAATGTTATCTTCCTTACCGCAGACGCCTTCGGCGTGCTGCCGCCGATCTCCCGGCTGAATACCGACCAGGCCATGTATCACTTCCTCTCCGGCTACACAGCCAAGGTTGCCGGCACGGAAGCGGGCGTCAAGGAGCCGCAGCCGAATTTTTCCACCTGCTTCGGTTCGCCCTTCCTGCCTCTGCGGCCCAAGGTCTACGCCGGGATGCTGGGTGAGCGCATCAAAGAGCACAAAACGCAGTGCTGGCTGGTCAATACCGGCTGGTTTGGCGGTCCTTATGGCGTTGGTTCCCGTATGAAGCTGCCCTACACCAGGGCCATGGTCAATGCCGCCATTGAGGGCAAGCTGAACGGCGTGGAATTTACAACCGATCCCGCCTTTGGACTCAGCATTCCCCAGTCGGTCCCGGGAGTGCCCGCTGAATTCCTGCGCGCGCGCGATGCGTGGTCTGACAAGGCGGCTTATGACAAATCGGCCGCCGACCTGTCGGCAAGGTTCGCCAAGAACTTCGAAAAGTTCGATGTCCCTGACAGCGTCCGCAAGGCCGGCCCGGGCAAAAAGGGGTAATCTGCGCAGCGGAAACAAACTGAAACGCTAAAAGACCGGTACAGACAAAAAATCCTTCGCCGCGGCGAAGGATTTTTTTTTCGGCTCAAGATATCGACACGGACATCTCTCGGAGCGGCAGCGGTCAGGCGGCTTCGCCGTCGTTCAGGCGCTCCTTGACCGTGGCGTTGATTCTCTCGATGAATGACACCGGGTGCTGGTCGGCTTCGTGTCCCAGCCGCTCGCGCAACAACTGGAGGAATTCGGTGACGCGTCGCAGGCGCTGCGTCTCCATTCCTTCCTGCACACGCTTCGGATCGATCTCTGAGGCTGTCTCAATGTACTTCCACAGCAAAAGACGCATGTTGTCCACTGCTCCCTTGAGTTCAGTGAGCATTTCAACATTCAATTCCGCGGGCGTGTCACGTCCGCCGGCGTCCTGCGTCTGCATGGCCAGCCAGTAAAGCTCCCCGTGCACCGCCGTGAGCTCGTTGGTGAGCTCTTTGAGATGGTTTACTAGTCCAGCAATATCCGTATGCGCTTGGCGTTGCGTATCCATTTTTGGGTCCGAACCTCTATACGACCTGATAGTGCATAGGATGCACCTTTTATTACAATGTTGCTGGTTACCTAAGGCCATGCACTCAAAAATAAGGCCATTTTTATCCCGATATGGGAGTAAGGGGCGGCGCTGTACTTCAGGTCAACAGCCTTTGAATACTGCTCTTTCTTTTCAACAACCAGTCCTCCTGGCGTGACTTGGCGGGGTGGCAGGGGCTTTCAACCGGCGCGGACCAGAACGATTGCCACCCAGCCTGGCTTTCCTGCATAAAAGCCAGACGGCGTCCAGGTCTTATCATCGCAAACCATATTGCCGTCTCAGTAAACATTTAGTAGGGGAGGCGCGGCGCAGGATAGAATTTCCATGCCGTAGCATCCACGGGAATTTGTTCATGTATTCGCGGAAAATCAGCGTTCAATACCGGGAGGAAGGCAAGGCGCAGCCCTGTCCTATCAAGTGGCTCGACAACTTTTCCATGCGCAACTTCACCAACGATCCCATTTTTGATGACACCGTTCCCATCATGGACGGCGTGATGGAGGTCGGCGCGCGCGTGCCTCTGGACCGGCTTCGAGACGCCATGGATGACTGGTTCAGAAGAAAAAGCTATCTCCCCCGGAATGCTGTGCTGGTAGTAGAGGAGCGATGAAGGGGCTGGCGAGGGCCGGCCACAGACGATTCTCGCCTATAGCGCTGCGTCAGCTTCGGCGGTGTCCCTGGCTTTCTCCGCGGTGACTTTGATGGCCAGGAGAATCTTGTCGTCGTCATTCATGCTGGCAGTGGAATACCCGGAAACCTCGGCCAGGACGGCATCCAGCACCCCCTGCGCGGTTTTTTCGCGGTGGGCGGCAACCAGTTCGGCCAGCCGTTTGGCGCCATACTGCTGGTCGTGCTCGTCAGAGACGTCCAGAATGCCATCGGTACAGCAGACCAGAAGGTCTCCATGTTCCAGCTTGATGGAGCCGCGGTTATAGTCCACCTGGGGAAAAAGGCCGATCACGGTGCCGCCCTCTTCCAGCAGTTTGACTTCTCCGCTGCCGCCCCGAACCAGCACCGGCGGCACCAGTCCGGCATTTACGTATTGCAGGACGTTGCGCCGGGTGTCCACCAGCCCCAGAAAAAGGCCCAGGTGCTTGCCGGAGCGGGTGTCTTTGTACAGCATCTCGTTGAGTGAGAATGCCAGCACTTCAAGCGAATGCAGGTGCATGACCAGGGCGCGCAAAGTGGCTTGCAGGTTCGCCATAATCAACGCGGACGAAACGCCCTTGCCCTGAACTTCGGCAACCACAATGAGCAGGGACTGCGGGCCCAGATTCATGAAATCGTAGTAGTCGCCGGCGACGTCAAAGCAGAAGTCGCTGAGCACGGCGATTTCGTAGCCGGGAACAACCGGCGGCGCTTCCGGCAGAAGGCGCTGCTGGATGCTGCGCGCCAGGGAAAGGTCCCGCTCCAGCCGCTGTTTCTCCATGGCATCGCGATGCAGCTGGGCGTTTTCCAGGGCCATGGCCATGTGACCGGAAAGCCTGGTAAGGAACCCCACATCTTCTTCGGAAAACGACCCGGACTGGGCATTCACCAGTTGCAGCACGCCCACCACTTCGCCGGAGTGGTGACGGATGGGCAGGCCGAGCAGAGAGCGGGTCTGATAGTTGAACCGTTTGTCCGCGCTGCTGTCGAAATAGTCCAGGCTGTATGCGTCCTCCGTGTTTACGGTCTTGCCGGTAGCTGCGACGTGCCCGGCCACTCCTGCGCCAAACGCCAGGCGGACCTCCTGATGTTCGAGCCCTGACGAGGCGATGGACCAAACCTCCCGGCGTCTGGGATCAACCAGGAACACCGTACCGCGGTCGGCTTTGACTTCGGCACGGGCGATTTTCAGGATCAGTTCGAGCAACTCCGACAAATCAAGAGTGGAATTAAGCAGCCGGGTGGCTTCAAACAGCAGGGAAAGCTGGTTGATCCGTTTGTCCTTCTCCTGCGAGGTCAGCACGCTGGTCAGCCGCGCGGCGCTCATTTCGGCATAGAGCCGCCACCAGAGCGTCAACTCTTCGGGCGCTTCCGCGGCGGTGTAGATGGCCAGCACGCCCACCAGGTGGTCGCCGGAGAGAAGCGGGTAACCGGAGATATGGGTCAGGCCGGTGCGCCGCGAAAATTCCTGATCGTCTCCGCCGAACGTGGAGAGCACGATGTTCTCGATGGACGTCCGGTTATGGGCAAGCTTTCCGATGGCGCCGCTCCCGGCTGCGGCATAATCGCGGCGGTGCGCGCCTTCCAGGCCGGCGGCATGGGTCAGATAACAGGAGCGGGATGAGCTGTCCCAGAGCCAGAGTTCGGCCCGCGAAGCCTCAAAATCGGAAACCAGCACGCCCAGCACGCGCGCGGTAAGGTCCTCTCCAACACGGCTGAGGGAGGCCACCGCGGCGGCAAATGCGTTTGCGTAGTTCTTGTTTTGCGCCCTGCTATCGATCACGCTGTGCTGCCGGCCGGCGTTGTCCTCATCCCGGTACACCGGGAATTGCGGGAATTTTCCTGGGGAGGAGAGTGTATGAAAGAAGCGGAGCGGATGTAAAGAGCCTAGTGGTAGTAGTGCCCTGGGAAACACCTCAAAGGTGAATTGTTGCTTGCCTTTGTAGCTGCGGAATGATAAAAAGCGCACCATCCACCCAACTGTGACTGAAAATGGCTGGTCTTTACCGTGAGGGGTGAGGAGCGACATCTAAATGAAAAATGTTCAGCGAATGGTATTTTTCCTGCTGGCGACGATTTTGTTCGCCGGTTCGGCAATTGCGCAAACGGCGGCCACTGCCGAATTGCGCGGCACAGTGAAAGACCCCAACGGCGCAGTTATCCAGGGCGCAGCCGTCAGCCTGCACGACGAGGCGAAGAACATTGACCGCAGCGCGCAAACCAATGCGGCCGGCGAGTACGTGCTGCTCTCAGTCCCGCCGGGACGCTACACGTTGACGGTGACCGCGAAAGGCTTCTCGAAGATGGTGGCCAAGAACGTGTCACTGACCGTGGGACAGGCGGCCGAATACCCGGTCACCATGCAACTGGCCACGGCAGAGACCGAGATTACGGTAACCGGCGAACCGCTGCTTGTGGAAACTTCCAAGACGTCCACCAGCACGACCATCGGGCAGCAGCGCATTGAGAACCTGCCGATCAACGGCCGCAACTATGTGAATTTTTCGCTGATCAATTCACAGGTACAGCGTGACGTAGCGCCGAGCATCGGCGCCGCGCCTACTTCGGGGCTGAATTTCGGCGGCCAGCGCGCCCGCTCCAACGCCGTGAACGTTGACGGCATGGACGCGGTGGACAACTCCGTGAACGGCATCCGTTCCACGGTGTCCCAGGAGGGCGTGCAGGAGTTCCAGATCATCACCAACGGCTATGAAGCCGAGTACGGGCGGGCTTCCGGCGGCGTGGTCAACATCATTACCAAGTCCGGCACCAATGATTTTCATGGCTCCGCGTTCGGCTTCCTGCGTAACCGCAAAATCCAGGCCGTGAACCCCTTCAGCAATACGCCGGACCCGGCCTATACGCGCGTGCAGGCGGGCGTGGCCTTCGGCGGTCCGCTCAAGAAAGACCGCACGTTCTACTATTTCTCGTTTGAAACCACGCGGCGGCAGGAGACCGGCTTTTCAACCATCGGGGCCAACAATTTCGGCCTGGTGCCGCTGGCCAACGCCGGCAGCTTCGGTCTTCCCGCAGGTTCGCTGGTGACCCCGGACCAGGCGCAGTTCCTGGCCACAGTTCCTGTGAGCCCGCTCTCGGTGGCGTACGCGCAACTGGCTGCCGGAGGTTCCGGGGTGGCGCTGGCCGGTGTTCCGGGCGCTCCCGGACCCCTTGGCGCATTTCCCACTTCGGGGGCCCCGCTGCCCGCGTCATTTCATAACCTGCTGAGCCAGATCGGCAACTATCCGGTTTCCGAAGCGACTGATGTTTACTCGCTCCGCCTGGACCACAAGTTCAGCGGCAGCAACCAGCTCATGCTGCGCGGCGGCCTGAGCCCGAGCGACGTGACGGGAATCCAGGTCAACGCCCAGAACCAGGATTTCGGACAGAACGCATTTTCCCGCACCTCGACCCAGAGCTATCACGATGGCAGCATCGGGGTGCAGGACACGTGGATCCTGGGCGAGAACAAGATCAACGATCTCAGGTACCAGTACTCGCGGCGCGGCCTGCTGTACAACTTCTCCCGCGGCGTGGGCGGCGGCGACGTGGCGGTGAACATTCCCGGTTTCGCGTTCTTCGGCCGCGAGCCTTTCTCGTTTGTGCGGCGCGTGGAGCAGCGGCACCAGATCGCCGATAACTTCTCCTGGATCAAAGGCCGCCATAACATCAAGTTCGGAACCGATATCAATCACCTGCCGGTAACGGCGGACTTCACGGTAAACTTCGGCGGCATTTATAACTTCGGCGAGCTCACAGCTACTTCGATCAGCCAGAATTTTGCCGGCGCGCCGAATTTTTCAGCCGTGCAGGCCTACGGCCTGGGCATTCCCCAGGTCTTCATTCAGGGCATCGGCAACCCCCATGATCAGTTCAACCTGACGACCATGGGTTTCTTCCTCCAGGATTCCTGGCGGATGAATTCCAGGCTGACGCTGAACTACGGCGTACGCTATGACTACGAACTCACGCCGGTCTTCAATGCCGTCAACGCACTGTCGCAGGCCGCGCAGGACGCTCTGGGCATCACGCAGGGTGTTCCCCGTGACAGCAACAACATTGCCCCGCGCATCGGTCTGGCCTTCGATCCCAAGGGCGACGGCAAGACGGTCATCAGGGCCTCGTACGGCCTATTTTATGACCACCCGCTGCTGGCCCTGGCCTTCGACTCCGACGTGGCCGATGGCAGCCAGGCCCCGCAGTTCATCCTTTTCGGCGGCGCGCCCTGCAATCCGGCCGCTCCACCTTCACCCGCGGAAGCTTTGAACCTGAATGCAACCAATGCCTTCCAGGGCCTGCTGGGGGTCGGGAACTGCCTGCCTCCGGGCCTGGCCTCGGCGTTTAACTTCGTGGACTCGCAGCAGCGCTTCGATCCCACGCCCAACGCGGCTTCCATTCTCAACAATCAGGCTTACCTGACTGCCGGACCGGGCGGCTCTGCCGTTCCCCTGATCTCGCAGCCCTTCGGCTTCCCCACGGGACAGAACTTCCAGTACGGTTACGCCGAGCAGGGAAGCTTTGCCATTGAGCATGATCTGGGGCACGACTTCGCCATAAGCGCCGCCTACAATTACACGGGTGGACACCACCTGAATCGTCCGATTAACGCCAACCCGACCAATCCCAGGGCCTTGATTGAGAACTGGGAGCGCGCCAACTCCTGGGCCATTGCCAACGGCCAGCCCACATTCTCCAACCCGCTCACCATTGACACCTGCAACGTGGGACCGGCCGGCGCCTTTGTTCCTCCGGCGCTGATGAGCTTCTTCCGGAAATCCGGAATCAACCCATCCCTCACCGGGGTGTTCGCTCCCTGTCTGGGGCTGGCGAATCTGGTGGCCCAGCAATACAACCTCGGGGTCGGCGTTCCTGTTCCGTTCAGCGACATGGTGGCCAACTTCTCCAATGGCAGCTCTGTTTATCACGCTCTTACCGTGAACCTGCGGAAGCGCATGAAGAACCACTTTGAGTTCCTGGGCTCCTATACCTGGTCCCATGCCATTGACGATTCCACGGACTTGCAGACGCTTCTCTCTCCGCAGAACGATCTGCGTCCTGACCTGGAGAGGGCCAACTCAACCTTTGACCAGCGCCATCGCTTCGTCTTCAGCGGCATGTATCAGAGCGGCAAGGCGGGAAGCGGATTCTGGGGCAATTTCTTCAGCAACTGGACGCTGGCTCCGATCATCGAGTTCAGTTCGGGCCGCCCGTTCAATATCGTTACGGCGACCGACCAGAACTTCAATTTCAGCACCTCGACCGACCGTCCCAATGCGGTGGCGGCGGGGACACCCACGAATGCCTGCGGTTTCCCGACTGTGGCATCAACGGCCTCACCCACCGGGGCTTTCCAGATTCCGTGCTTTGTGGACGCCAACCCGCTGGATGGAGTCTTCACCGGTTCGCTGGACGGGAACCTGGGACGCAATGCCGGCACGCGGCCTATGACCATCTTTACCGACATGCGCGTGGCCCGCACCATCAACTTCAACGAACGCTTCAAACTGGAAGGCTCAATGGACGCCTTCAATTTCATCAACCGCTTCAACGTGGCTGACGTGAACTCGCTTTACACCGAGGCTGGCCAGTCCACGGCGGCCTTTGATCCCCGCCAGCTGCAGTTCGGTCTGAAATTGAGCTGGTAGTATCCTGAAAGTAATCAGGCCCCGGATCTTCGATTCGGGGCCTTCTTATTTGTATCTCATTGAAATTAAGTATTTTCCCGGGGCGTTGCCGGTGAAATCAGGAGGCTTTCCGGGGCAGCAATAATGGGCAAAACAAAGGTATGATGGACGGAATGCAGCTTTCCATGAAGTTGGTTTCCAAGACGTTTCGCTATGCCGGCCTGAGCGCGGCCCTGATGCTCCTGGTCGCGTGTGGAAGCAAGGACAGCAAGAAGCTGGCCAAGCCGGCGGCCCAGGCGGTAGCGCCGGCCATGCCCGCGCAGACTGAAGAGCAACCCGCTCCCGCTCCTGCTCCACAAAGCAGCGAGCCGAAGGCCGGGCAGGAAAAGCCGGACCCCGCCGCGCAAACCATCGCGGAAGCCGAAAAGGCATACCAATCCGGCCAGGCCAACTACAAAGCCGGCCACATGGATGCAGCCAAGCAGGACTTTAATCACGCCGTGGACATCCTGATGCAGGGCCCTGTGGGAATCAAAAGCGACGAGCGCCTGCAGCATGAGTTTGACAAGATCACCGAGGAAATCAGCAAGCTGGAGGTGGTTGCTTTCAAGGAAGGCGACGGTTTCACCGAGCAGCAGCCTGAGCCGGCGCCGATTGATGAAGCCAACCAGGTCACGTTCCCGGCCGATCCCAATGTGAAAGCCGAGGCGGAGGCTGATCTTAAGACGGTGCAATCCGACCTGCCCCTGATGATTAACGACTATGTGGCAGGTTATATCAATTATTTCTCATCACGCGGCCGGGCTACTTTTGAGAGCGCGCTGGCCCGGTCCGGCCGTTATCGCGACATGATCCTGCGGGTTTTCAAGGAAGAGGGCATTCCCCAGGACCTGATCTATCTGGCCCAGGCTGAATCAGGATTCAAGCCGCTCGCGCTTTCCCGCGCCCGCGCCCGTGGAATGTGGCAATTCATGGCCAGCCGGGGCCTGGGCTATGGGCTGCGCCGGACCTGGTGGGTGGATGACCGCCAAGACCCGGAAAAATCAACACGCGCCGCCGCCCGCCACCTCAAAGACCTCTACAACCAGTTCGGCGACTGGTACCTGGCCATGGCCGCCTACAACTCAGGGCCGGGCAACGTTCAGCAGGCGGTCAGGCGGACCGGTTACGCCGATTTCTGGGAACTCTACAGGCGCAACGTGCTTCCTGCCGAAACCAAGAACTACGTCCCCATCATTCTGGCCATGACCATCATGTCAAAGAATCCGGCCCGCTATGGGCTGGACAGCGTGCAGCCTGAGCCGCCCCTCAGCTATGACTCGGTCAAGGTGGATTATCCGGTGGACCTCCGCCTGGTGGCGGAGTGCGTTGACGCGCCGGTGGACCAGCTGGTGGGATTGAACCCCAGCCTTCTCCGCCGGATCACGCCCAAAGACCAGCCTTTCGAACTCCACTTGCCGCCGGGCACGGAAGACAAGTATGAGAGCGCGATCGCTGCCATTCCCGTGGACAAGCGCGTTGTGTGGCGGTATCACAAGGTGCAGCAGGGAGAAACGCTGGCAAGCCTCGCCAGAAAATATCGCACAACGGAAAAAGCCATTTCCCAGGTCAACAATCTGGAGGGCAACAAGCTGCTTGTGGATGCCAAACTGGTGATACCGGTGAGCGGATCAGCGGCCGGCGCAGGCAGGATCGTTTACTCCCGGCACCCGAGCCGTTACAAGGTGCACGGCGGCGACACGGTGCTTTCCGTGGCGGAGGATTTTGGAGTGGCTCCCGACCGGCTGCGCCGCTGGAACCGGTTGAAAGGAAACAACTTACGGCGTGGCCGATACCTCACGATTTACAAGCCTCTGGCTCCGGGAGAGGTAGACCGCTCAACCCCGCGGCGGCACAGAAAAGTCGCGCGCAAAGGCGCGGCAAAGACCAGAAATACGGCAACCAGGAAGTCAAAAGAAAGTCTCAGCGCGCAAAGCCGTTGAGCTTGATTATTATCTCCGCAAGTTGCACACTGTGATGCGCAGGAGTTGACACGCAATTCGTCTGACTTGCTATAATCCGCGCCTGTCTTTGATTGTAAAAACGGATTGTGAAGAAGGAATGTAGTCGCGGCCCTAATTTCTGGAGGAACTATGAGCTTTTACGACGAGACCCTCAAGGCAAGACACGAGGACGATATGGACGATGATTACGGCGACATCGGTGGTTTCGGTGGCGGCTCAGTGGAAGAGGATTACGAAGAAGAGGAAGAAGAATCGATGGGCGCCGAATCCGGCGGTGACGGCGGCGACGACATGACGATGGGCGAAGTGAGCGAAGCGCCCAGCCAGCCGGCCCCCAGGCGCGCCCCGGCGAAAAAGAAACCAGCCGCGAAGAAAAAAGCCGCTGGAAAGAAGAAGAGCGCCAAAAAGGCGAGTGCGGGCAAAGGCAAGAGCAGCCGCGGCAAGAAGCGCCCGGCCAAAAAGGCAGCCAAAAAGAAAGCAGCCAAGAAAAAGAGCGCGGCCAAAAAGGGCGGCAGCAAGAAGAAGAAGAACGCCAGCAAGAAGAAAGCGCGCCGCCGCTAAAGCGGCCCAGCCGTCTGCAAGGGAAAAATGAAAGGGCAGCCGTTGCCGGCTGCCCTTTTTGCGATTTGCGCTGAAAGGCTACGCGTAGATGCCGCGCAGCTTGATGGTATGCGCCACACGGCTGATGGCCAGCATGTAGGCGGCAATGCGGTTGATCACCTTGTGGGTTTCGGAGAAGTGGACCACGTCTTCGAAAGCTTCCTTCAAAATGAATTCAAGCTGTTCGTTCACCGCGGATTCCTTCCAGAAATAACCCTGGCGGTCCTGCACCCATTCAAAATAGGAGGCGGTCACACCGCCCGCGTTGGCCAGGATGTCCGGGATGACGAAAACCTTCTTGTCCGCCAGGATCTCATCGGCCGCGGCGGTGGTTGGGCCATTGGCCCCTTCGCAGATGATCCGTGCCTTGATGTCTCCGGCGTTCTTGCTGGTAATTACGTTCTCCGTGGCGGCAGGAATCAAAATATCGCAATTGCTGATCATCAGTTCGCCGGGGTCAGCCGCTTCCGCGCCGGGGAATCCGACGATGCCCTGCTTGGTATTGCGGTCGCGATATTCAAGCAGCTTGTCAATCTCGATTCCGTTGGAGTTAAAGAGGCCGCCATTGTATTCCGCAATGCCGATGATCTTATAGCCGGCGTCCGCCATCAACTTGGCGGCGTTGGACCCGACATTGCCAAATCCCTGGATGATGACCCTTGTATCTTCACGACGCAGGTTGAATTTTCTCAGCGCCTCGTCGCAGTTGATCATCACGCCGCGGCCGGTGGCTTCGCGGCGGCCGCGAGATCCGCCAATGTTGATCGGCTTCCCTGTAACCACGGCGGTCACGGTCTGGCGCATATGCATGGAGTAGGTATCCATCATCCAGGCCATGGTCTGTTCGTTGGTGTTCATGTCCGGCGCGGGAACGTCTTTTTCCGGACCGAGGAACTCAATCAGCTCTGCCGTATAACGGCGTGTGAGTTTTTCCAGTTCGGACAAGCTCAGCTTTTTAGGATCAACAATAATCCCGCCTTTGGCGCCGCCGAAGGGAATATTCACGACCGCGCATTTCCACGTCATCCAGCTTGCCAGGGCGCGGACCTCATCAAGATTCACGTCGGGAGAATACCGCACGCCGCCTTTTGCCGGGCCGCGGGCAATGGAATGCTGTACGCGGAAGCCGGTAAAGACTTCCAGCCGGCCATCATCCATGGCGACGGGGATGTGCACGATGATCTCGCGCTGCGGGTAGCGCAGGATTTTCCAGAGACCTTCGTCAAGATTGAGCTTCTGTGCAGCGAAATCAAATCGGGCCGCCTGGGCCTCCCAGGGATTCAGCTCCTGTTCCAGTGATACTGTTCTCATTTACGCTCCAACGGGATTAAGACAAACTAAAAAGTATAGATAGGGCTCTACAGGTTAGGCAACCAGAGGGAACCAAGTGTGGAACATCCATACTGTTTTTGAACGTGAATATCGCTTTGCGATGTTGCTGGTTCGAGCCGGCACTCACCTTCATGGCCATTATTATAATCCGCGATTCCCGGCGCGGCCTTGCTCCGGCGGAGAACCGCGCCACCTGCCGGCTGGACCAGTTGCCCCCGCCGGTTGGGGAGCAGGCTGGCCCTGCCAGGGCAGGATCCCGCGCCATCTGCAGGCAACGGCCGCCGAATCGGCCGGGCGGAAACGCGCCAGCCGGTGTTTTTGGGGACTTTACTGGCGCAGGGGCTGCCGGGGCGGCTCCGCCCGGGGAGGATCATCGAGGTCCCAGCCACGCGGCAGGACTTCGTTCAGGGTCCACTCAATCCGGTCAATGGAATCCTGGATCAGCTTGGCCGCCTGGGGGTCGCTGATTTGATGGCGGTAAAAGGCCACCACCTGCAAGGCGTTTCGCACGTGGTGGTTCATATCGGCAATCTTCTTCAAACGGTCTTCAAGGATCGATTGCTTCTCCAGGCTCCTGATTTTGAGTTGCAGGAGCAAAGCCGCCGCAACCAGCCCGGTCAAAAGATTGGAGACCAGGAGAATGTCCAGACGGGGAACGCCTTCACGAAGCAGAAGCCGGTCAAACCCAAAACCCACCGCGGTTATGAACAAGGCGAAGAGGGTGAACCCGAGCGCGAGCTTTGCACGGTCTGATTTCATTCTGTTCTCAAAGCACTGCGGCCCCGAAAATTATGCAGGGCGATTCAAACAGATATCATAACGTGAGTACGCAGAGCGTCAGGATGGCTTATTCTTGTTACATAGGCGCATCTGCCGGCAATTTTCCGGGGATGCTTTTTGATATTGTAAGCCCAGCTGTACTCGCATGGTGAGTGGATGATTTCAACAAGCGCAATGCGGCTGCGGTTGCAGCGGGAAACACTGGTGCTGGGAGGCGTTTGCCTTCTTGTAGCCATCATGTTTTTCATTGCGGCCGTTTCGGTGCATGCGTACAACAA
>DATIWA010000762.1:0-4164 GCA_035465515.1 Candidatus Limnocylindrales bacterium
AAACGTTGGAGGCTTGCCCACATCGTGCAGTAGTACGCCCAGGGCCAGCGTCCTGGAACAGCCTGCGGGCAACCCCTCCAGCAGCATCAGAGTGTGCACCCAGACATCGCCTTCGGGATGGAATTGCGGAGGCTGCTGCACCCCCTGCATCTTCTTGATCTCGGGAAGGACTTGTTCCAGCAATCCGGCGGCATCGAGCAATTCAAACGCCTGCCGCGCGCGGCCTTCCGTGAGCATCTTTAGAATCTCGTCGCGAATGCGTTCATGGCTCACCTGGTGGATCTGGCCGGCCAGTTCGCGAATGGCCGCGAAAGTCCCGGCTTCAACTGCATAATTGAAACGGGCGGCAAAGCGCACGGCGCGCAGCATGCGCAGTTTGTCTTCGGCAAAGCGCAGGTGAGGGCTGCCGATGGTGCGGATGATTCCGCGTTCCAGGTCACGCCGTCCCTCAACATAGTCCAGAATTTCTTCCGTGATCGGGTCCAGCAGCAGGCCGTTGATGGTGAAGTCGCGGCGCTGCACGTCGAGCCGCGCCTCGCTTGAGAACTGCACCTGGTCGGGATGGCGGCCGTCGGAATAGGCGCCGTCGCTGCGGAAGGTCGCTACCTCGATCGCGTAGTTCTCCCGGCGGCCGTCCGCGCCATCGCGCCGAACCGGAACCAGCACCACCCCGAACTGTGCGCCCACGGCGAACGTCTCGGGAAAAATCGCCATGACCTGCTGTGGCGTGGCGGAGGTGGCCACATCGAAGTCTGCAGGTTCGCGCCCCAGCACCAGGTCGCGCACGCAGCCGCCCACCAGGTAGGCGGAAAAGCCCTTTTCCCGCAGGACGCTGAGGACCCGGGTTGCCTGCTGCGCCTTGTCGGACGAGAGATTCACTTCGCTTCCCTGATTTTCAATAATATAGATATATGCCTGAAGCCTGCATTCTGGGAATCGAGACCTCCTGCGACGAGACGGCTGCCGCCGTTGTTCGTTCCGGCCAGGCCCTGCTCTCCAACGTCGTATCTTCGCAAATTGCAACCCACCAGCCCTACGGAGGCGTTGTGCCGGAGCTGGCTTCCCGGGAGCACCTGCGGGCCATAGTCCCTGTAGTGCGGCAGGCCCTTCAGCAGTCCGGCCAAAGCTATGAATCGCTGGACGCTATTGCCGTTACTCAGGGGCCAGGTCTGGCCGGCGCATTGCTGGTCGGCATCAGCTATGCCAAAGCCCTTTCTTTCGCACTGGGCAAGCCCCTGATCACGGTCAACCACCTGGAAGGCCACATTCATGCCGTTCTTTTGGAAGAGAGGCAGAAGGGGAATTTTCAGGTACAGTTCCCCGTGCTCGCCCTGGTGGTTTCCGGGGGGCATACCCACCTTTTCCTGGCCGAAGAGCGCCCACAAGGCTGGAGTTACAGGAATATCGGCCGCACACGGGACGATGCTGCCGGCGAGGCTTATGACAAAGTCGCCAAGCTGCTGGGGCTGGGTTACCCCGGCGGACCTGTAATTGACGCGTTGGCCAGACACGGCAATCCCCGCGCGGTAAAGTTCGGACACACGCAGATCAAACATCGCAACCGTGGAACACCGAAAGACCAGCAGACCCCGTTTGACTTTTCTTTCAGCGGCATCAAGACCGCGGTACTGCGCTATGTTGAAACAGAAGGCATGCGCGAGGCCGTGGCTGCCCGTCATAAGGCGTTGGCCGGCATGGACAAGCCCCGGCCGGAAGACGTGCTGCCGCTCTGCGACAAAAAGACTCTGGACCTGATTGCCTCATTCCAGCGGACCGTGGTCGAAGATCTGGTTTCAAGGACGCTCGAAGCTGCCCGGGAGAGCGGGGCCCGGACGCTGTTTGTGACCGGCGGGGTGGCGGCGAACAGCGAACTGCGCTCCGTCTTTGAGCGTGAGGCGTCGGCGGAAGGCGTCCCCGTCTATTTCCCCTCGCGCAGGCTGTCCACAGACAATGCCGCCATGATTGCCGCTGCGGCCTATCCCAAATTTGTGGCGTGTGATTTTGCCGGTGCTGAATTTTCGGCCGAGGCAGCCCTGCCTCTAAGGTAGGCTCATTCAAGGGTTGCAGCTGCCGGGGAGCACGGTTTCCACCGCGCGCCCAAGCTGGGCCACAATGTCAATGTCCTTGTAGATCACATAGTGACCATCCATTGCGGATGTCTGCTCGGGTCCCTGTTTCCCGGCCAGAATGACTACCGGTATGGCGGCGGTATTCGGCCTGGACCTGAGCGCATTGATCAGCTCGAGCCCGTCCATCTTCGGCATTTGCAGGTCAGTGACAATGATGTCCGGCTGGATGCCGTCAAGCATCTCCAGGGCCTCCACACCGTTGGTTGCCGATTCCACCGTGAATCCACGGGTTTCCAGAAAACGGCACACGGTATGGCGGATGAGCATGGAATCATCCACTACCAAAGCAAGCATTTGCATGTAAAGTACCTGAGCTTAGGGAAAACTTAACAGTGCGCGCTCCTGCCAACAAGCAGGAAATGGCCCCTGTTCGGTACCAAAGTCATATACGGTGGAACCGCGCGATTCAGGCCTCTTCCGGGCGAATGTTCTCTTCAATGGCCATGTCTTTGAATTCGCTGGCTTCAAATACGTCACCGCATTCCTGGCACTCAACGAATTCAGCGTCTTCGTCGCGGGCCACGACCCGCACGCGCGTATGCCTGCAGAGTTTCTCCATAACAGTCTTTTCGGAGGGGTGATTCGAGATAGGTAAATTCTGGATCTGCTTCATGGTTCGGACCCGGTGAAGGTTCACGAATTGCCGGTATTTTAAGCCCGTCCTGCCGGTTGTCAAGTGCTTCTGTAAACACGCCAGAATACCGCTATCCCATATTGGGAAGAACGCCCGCCGCGGGGGCGTCTGGATGAGCAGAACGGCCTGGAATTTACCCCGAAAACAAAGCTAAGGCATCGGATAGATGCCTGCGGAGCGGGCCTCTTCAACCATGACTTCTGTCCGCGATGCGGGAGCATTCCTGTTCATCCCAGACCGGGCGGAGGCTACGGCCACCTCAAATGACGCCCGGCCGGTCAGCGCAGCGTCAATGAAGAGGAATTTAGACGAGGTATTGGCCACCCTTACGCCCACGTAGGCATGCCCCGGTACGATGATGACGCTCGGCGCCATCCCCAGATTCTCGAACAGGGAAGCGTACATGACCACGGCGTCAATGCAGTTGGCGCTGCTTTGCCGCAGACTTACGCTGGGCATTCGCACCCGCTCGCTCATGCTCTTGTGGCCCCCCAGGGTCAACGAGCTCTTGACATAGGAAAGCCCCATTCGCTTCAAGGCCGTAAAAATGGCCTTGGCTTCAATGTAGGTCTCAGCTTCCTGCTCGGCAGGGCTCTTCCAATTTTCATATCCAGGCAGGCGCTGGTCCGGGGTGTAACTCTTGGCCTCGGCCAGCACCTCTTCAACCGCCGGGCTGTGCGGTGTGACCCAGGAAGCGATAAACGGCGCGTATTTAAACTTGCTTCCCCAGAGTATGTCCTCCGCTGACCGCAGGTGAACCGGCGCGGTGGATTCGTAAACCGATTTTCCAACCATGTCGGTCACTGAGACGCGGACGGTCGCGGCCACGATTTCCAGGTTTCGATAGAAGCGGGGCAGGAATGACGGCGCAAACAGCAGGGTCTTGGCGCTTCCCGCAGGGACTTCCGCCACCTGTATCTCTTCATCGCTCCAGCCATTCACCATGACTGCCACTCTGCGCCGGAATGCCGTTGTGCCCGGATTTGTGATGGTCACCGCCACCACGCCAAAACTGCGTTGGCTTTGGTTCAGCAACGAGGCATAATTTGCGAAAACCGGGTAGATCTCTCCATCCATACCGGCTTGTATTTTGTAAGTGGCCTCCTGTTGCCTGGGGCTCGCCGGGTGAACGTCGGTTCGGTCGACGGCGGAATCGCCGGCGAACAGTGGCGCCGCCAGAAGCAGCCATAGGCAAACCAGAGCGGGCTTTTGCAGACGAAAAGGCATTAGACAAAGGATAGGTTGGCTCGCCTCAACGGCAATCCAGCGTTTGCCTTAAATTCCTGGCTAAGCGACTTGGGAAGGCGCAACTTAATGGACCGTCAGCTCTTGGGCTCCACCCGGCGGTCCGGCGGTTCTCTGATCGTTTGAAGAAGAACCCGGCTGCCTCCGGCTGAATGC
>DATIWA010000763.1:0-2076 GCA_035465515.1 Candidatus Limnocylindrales bacterium
ACTGATGTCCAATTGGAGACTTACCTTCTCCCGATCTTTTCCGATCTCCTGAACAGCTCTTCTTCTTCGTGCATGCGGCTTTCACGGCGTGCTCGCCCGTTCTCGTACGAAGCCTTGATGAACGCCGTAAACAGCGGATGCGGCTCCAGAGGCTTCGACTTGAATTCAGGATGGAACTGGCATCCAAGGAAATAAGGATGGTCGGGGATCTCCACGATCTCCACGTAAGTTCCGTCCGGGGTGCTGCCCGTCAGCCGCAGGCCCCCGCCGGTCAGGACGGCTTCATATTCGCGGTTGAATTCATAGCGATGCCGGTGCCGCTCGCTGATCTCCGTCGCGCCGTAGGCGCGCGCGGCGTTGCTGTTCGGCTCCAGCTTGCAGGTCCAGGCCCCCAGCCGCATCGTGCCGCCCAGTTCGTCAATGCCGCGCAGTTCGCGCAGCTTATAGATGATGCGGTGCGGCGTGGCCGGATCGAACTCGCTCGAGTCGGCCTGCTCCAGCCCGCAGACGTTGCGCGCGTATTCAATGCACGCCGTCTGCATGCCCAGGCAGATGCCAAAGTAGGGGATTTTCCTCTCCCGGGCATAGCGGATCGCGTTCAGCATGCCTTCAATTCCGCGCTTGCCAAATCCGCCCGGCACCAGGATCCCGTCAAAGCCTTCCAGTTGGACTTCGTAGTCGCGGCTGCTGCGGTCTTTGCTCTCCAGGCCCTCGGCTTCCACCCAGGTCACGTTCAGCTTCAGGTTCTGCGAGGTCGCGCCGTGCACCAGCGCCTCTTTCAGTGACTTGTAGGAGTCCTCGTACTCCACGTACTTGCCCACAATCCCGATGTGGACTTCGTCCTTCGGGTTATAGATCTTGTGCACCAGCTCTTCCCAGCGCGAAAGGTCCGGCTCCTTGGACTCAATGCGCAGATAGCGCAGCAGGAGTTTGTCCACGCCTTCATTGTGGAACACCAGCGGCACTTCATAGATGGAAGCCACGTCCTTGGCCGTGATCACCGCTTCATCTTCCACGTTGCAGAAGAGCGCGATCTTGCCTTTGAGGTCGCGCGAAAGGAACCGGTCCGTGCGGCACAGCAGGATGTCCGGCTGGATCCCGATGCTCAGCAGCTCTTTCACCGAGTGCTGTGTCGGCTTGGTCTTCAACTCGCCGGCCGCGCCAATCCAAGGCACCAACGTGACATGAATAAAGATGGTGTTGTCGCGTCCCAGCTCCTGGCGCATCTGCCGGATGGCCTCCAGGAAGGGCAGCGACTCGATGTCGCCCACCGTGCCGCCGATTTCCACGATTGCGATGTCCACGTCCTGCGCCACTTTCTTCATCGCCGCCTTGATCTCGTTGGTCACGTGCGGAATCACCTGCACCGTCTTGCCCAGGTAGTCGCCGCGCCGTTCCTTGGTGATGATCTGCTCGTAAATGCGTCCGGTGGTCCAGTTGTTGTCGCGGGAGAGGCGCGCATGCGTGAAGCGCTCATAGTGGCCCAGGTCCAGGTCGGTCTCCGCGCCGTCGTCGGTCACAAAGACCTCGCCATGCTGGAACGGTGACATGGTGCCGGGGTCCACGTTCAGGTAGGGGTCGAACTTCATGATGTTGACTTTCAGCCCGCGGCTCTCCAGCAGGCAGCCGATTGACGCCGCCGCCAGGCCTTTGCCCAGGCTCGAGACAACTCCACCGGTCACGAAAATATATTTCGCTGACATGAGCTCCTCACGCAGTATAGGGGATTAAATTTCTCTGGGAATCTTGCCGGTCTTGTTCGCTTTTGATGTCTGTTTTTGAGGGATTCTGGCCCCCGGCTCGGAAGTGGCTTCTGCCATTGGCCGTGGAACCTGTTGGGGTGCACGACCAATTATACAAGACCCCGCCTGTGGAAAGGTGGGGAGAATTGCTCCCTTGCGCGATTGCGAGCGTGCCCTCCGTTCTTGTGTGCTGCCGCCGGCCCTCTGCCATGAACGCTTCTATTTCTCAATTCCGGCGACGTCGGCGACTTTTGCAATCGCAGGGTGCTTCCGCGCCCCCGTGTCTCTCCCTGGCAGGTTTAACTTCCAGTAACTATTGGATTGTGGCCCTGCC
>DATIWA010000764.1:0-4631 GCA_035465515.1 Candidatus Limnocylindrales bacterium
CAGCGTTCAGCTCCTGCATCAAGTCTGCTCAGCGTGGACGGCTTCGCAGCCTTTCCCACGCCAGCGCGCTCCTTCTGTCGCTTCGCTCCAAACCGCTTTGATTTTTTCTTCCGCTTCACCGCGTTCAGCTCCTGCATCAAGTCTGCTCAGCGCGTGGACGGCTTCGCAGCTTTTCCCACCCCGGCGCGCAAAGCGGCCTGGCCCTTACCTGCCGGCGAGGGACGTCAAGCACAAGGGCTATCGAGTTTTAGAAATGCAGGATGGGCTTCGGGCGGTCTGGGTGTCGGTTACTCGGCTAGCGGCGTCCGGCAGGCTCACTGTCGCGCAGATACGAGTCTGTTTTACTCAGCCAGTCCTGCCGCGGAGGATAGAACACATCCAGATCCACGGTATCTTCCATGGCTTCTGCTTTGTGCGGCATGTTGGGTGGAATACATAGGACCTCGCCGGCACGCACGATGACTTCTTTTCCGTCAATCCAGAACTTCAGCGCGCCTTCAAGGATGTAAGTAAGCTGCTCATTAACGTGGCTGTGTTCGGGCACGACGCAGCCCTTTTTCAGCAGCACGCGGGCCAGCATCAGGTTCTCGCCGGTGATCATCTGGCGGTCCAGCAGAGGGTTCAGCGGCTCGAGTTCAACGTCATTCCAGCGGATGTGCTTCAGCATGGCCGTTCATTGTAATCAAATTCCGGCGCGGAAGCACGGGGACGCCGACCCGAACCGCAAGAAAAGAAGCGGTCAGGCTGACCGCTCAAGGCGGGCGGGCGGGAGCGATTCACGCTTGCCGGCTTTAATGGTTTCCTGCTCTTCCATATGGCGGTCCACCATACTGGTCACGCGCGAAACAAACGCCGAGGGCTCCGGTATGCTGGAAGAACAGCGCAGCAAGCGAAGCATCTCCGCGACTTCAGACAAGCGCCGGCCCTGGACTGAAAGGTCCGTCGCGGAAGGGGAATTCGCCGCGGCTGCTTCTATGTAGCACCATAAAAATTCGGCAAGCTGATCGAGCGCGCTTTTCAAGTCAGAGACCAGGTCGGCCTTCAGCACCCGGTTCAGGATGCGGGTTTGCTCGCCGGGGCTGGAGGACTCAAAAGCCGTCCATTGCAACTGCAATTGCAGAGCGCGGAGCTCATGCGTGAGTTTGTCTATTCGGTTGGAAAGGTCGGTCATTTATATTCCTTGTCGCTTCGTTTTTTGACCCCGTTTAGACGCCGGAAGAAAGTGACGAACCCCAACAGCAGAACTGCTCCATACCCGGCATGTGATGCAAGTTGTGCGCCAACCAGCCCGGGAACCGGGGCCTGAAGCCTCAGTGAATCGCCCTAAAATGCGGCTAAGCTATGAAGAAGCAAGAGCTTAATCTCCCTGAGAATTGTCTTAAGACACAGATCCATTAATCACCTTGGGCGTTTCAAAATGAGATCAGGAGAGGAATTTTTGCAGGGTTGCTCTGGATGCGGGAAAAATTTGCACTACGTGAAGCTCGCTTCTATTTGCGGCGAAGGCTTTGCGAAAATGATAAAATCAAGAGATGTATTCATCAGCCAGTGGATCCCTTGCCTGGGCCCATCCGGTAATCCAGGAATGGTTCGTCTCCAAATTCGGAACGCCCACCGAACCGCAAGAGCAGGGCTGGCCTCCGATTCTGGAAGGAAGGACCACGCTGATTTCTGCCCCCACCGGTTCGGGCAAGACGCTGGCCGCTTTTCTGACCTGCATTGATTATCTCGTGCGCAAAGCGCTGGCCGGCGACCTGATTGATCGCACGGAGATTCTCTACGTTTCTCCCCTGAAGGCGCTGGGCAATGACATTCAGAAGAACCTGGAAGGGCCTCTGGCGGAAATTCTGGAACTGGCCGGACAAAAAGGCCTGCTGATGCCGCAAATCCGCGTGGCCGTCCGGACAGGCGACACGCTGACCCACGAGCGCCAGGCCATGCTGCGACGCCCGCCTCACATTCTGGTCACCACGCCGGAGTCGCTCTACATTCTTCTGACGGCGCAGCGCAGCCGCGCCATCCTCAGTGACGTGCGCACCGTGATCGTGGACGAAATTCACGCCGTGGCCGACGACAAGCGCGGCGCGCACCTGACGCTTTCCCTGGAACGCCTGGACGCCCTGACGGGAAACCGCGCCGTGCGCATCGGCCTCTCAGCCACACAGAAGCCCATTGAAACGGTCGCCCACTTTCTCACCGGCAACGGGCAGCCCGATCCCGTGGTGGTCAACATCGGACACAAGCGCGCGCTTGATCTGGCCATTGAAGTTCCGGGACAGGAACTGGGCCCGGTAGCCAGCAACGAACTGTGGGATGAAATTTATGACCGCATCACGCAGCTGGTGCAGGAGCACCGTTCCACTCTGGTCTTCGTGAATACGCGGCGGCTGGCGGAACGTGTTGCTTTCAATCTCGCTGAGCGGCTGGGTGAAGACCTGGTGGCGGCCCATCATGGCAGTCTGGCCCGCAAACTGCGGCTGGAAGCGGAAAACAAGTTAAAGAACGGGCAGGTGAAGGTCCTGGTGGCCACGGCCTCGCTGGAATTGGGAATTGACGTTGGTTTCGTTGACCTGGCCCTTCATATCGGTTCGCCGCGTTCCATCGCTGTGGCGCTCCAGCGCTTTGGCCGCGCGGGACACTGGCGCGGCGCCGTTCCCAAGGGCCGCTTCTTCCCTACCACTCGTGATGAACTGATCGAATGCGCGGCGCTGGTGCGCTGCATTCACCAGGGCGAACTCGACCGGCTGATCATTCCCGAAGCGCCGCTCGATGTCCTGGCGCAACAGATCGTAGCGACCTGCGCGACAGACGAGTGGGACGAGGACGAGCTGTTCAACCTCATCACCCGCGCCTATCCCTATCGCGAGCTTGAGCGCAAGGATTATGACGACCTGCTGAGCATGTTGAGCGACGGGATCGCCTCCCAGCGAGGCCGCTTCGGCGCTTATCTCTATCGTGACCGCGTGAACAGGCGTCTGAAAGCCCGCCGCGGCTCGCGCATGGTCGCCATCATGAACGGCGGGGCCATTCCGGAAACCAACCTTTACACGGTGGTTGCCGAACCGGAAGGCACCGTCGTCGGCACGCTGCATGAAGACTTCGCGGTGGAGAGCATGAAAGGCGACGTGGTGCTTCTGGGAAACACCAGTTGGCGCATCCGCAAGATTGAGGCCGCGGGACGCGTGCTGGTGGAGGATGCGCATGGAGCGCCGCCCTCCATTCCCTTCTGGCTGGGCGAGGCCCCCGGGCGGACCGAAGAGTTGTCGCACCAGGTGGGCGCTCTGCGCCAGAAGATCAGCGAGCTTGCGCCCAACACCGTGCCCGGCTTCGTGAACCAGAAGTCGCCGGAGGTCCTTGAGGCAGTAGAGTGGCTCAATCGCGAGTGCGGGCTGGATGATTCCGGCGCCGAACAGGCAATCGAATATATCGTGACAGTCCGCGCCGTCCTGGGCACGGTACCCACGCAGGACACGATCATTGCCGAGCGCTTTTTCGACGAAGGCGGCGGCATGCAGCTTGTGGTGCACGCTCCGTTCGGCGCGCGCATCAACAAGGCGTGGGGGCTTTCCCTGCGCAAGCGTTTCTGCGTATCGTTCAACTTTGAGTTGCAGGCCGCAGCCACCGACAACGGGGTCAACATCGCCCTGGCCGAGCAGCACAGCTTTCCTCTCACTGACGTTTTCAACTTCCTGCATGAAAACACGGTCAAGGAAGTCCTCCAGCAGGCGGCCCTGCTCTCGCCTCTGCTGGAGACGCGCTGGCGCTGGGACGCCAACCGGTCACTGGCCTTGTTGCGCTACTGGAACGGCAAGAAGATCCCTCTCCAGGTGCAGCGCACGCGCTCTGCCGATCTGCTGGCTTCCGTGTTCCCGGATGCCGCAGCCTGCCAGGAAAACGTGGACGGGCCCATTCAGGTGCCGGACCACCCGCTGCTCCGCGAGGTGATGAAAGATATTTTTCACGAGGCCCTGGACCTCAATGGCCTCAAGCAGCTTCTGCGCAGGATCCATTCAGGGGAGCTCAAGTGCATTGCCGTGGATACGCCGGTGCCTTCGGTGTTCTCCCATGAGATTCTGAACAGCAATCCTTATGCGTTCCTGGACGACGCGCCTCTGGAAGAGCGCCGGGCCCGCGCCGTGGAGATGCGGCGCAGTCTGCCGGAGTCGGTGTTGAAGGAGGTTGGCGCGCTTGATCCGGCGGCCGTCGCCGAAGTGCGAGCAGATGCCTGGCCGGATGTCCGCGATTCCGATGAACTGGCGGACGCGCTGCACACCCTGCTCGGCCTGCCGGAGGATTTCCGCGCGCCGGATGGACGGCCTTCAGCCGAGGTCTGGCTGCCCTTTTTTGAGCGGCTCCGCATGTCCCGCCGCGCCACCCGGGCTAGCGTTGAGGACATATGGTTCTGGGTCCCGGCTGAAAAATCCAAGGCGTTCCGCGTGATCTATCCTGACGCGCAGTTTGAAGATCAGTTGCCGGAACTTGCAGGTGAAACGCCGTCACGCGAAGATGCCCTGAAAGCCACGATCACCGGCTGGCTTGCGCATCTCGGGCCGGCGACTGCCTCAGGCCTGGCCAGCTTTTTGCGTCTTCCGCTTGCGGACGTCGAGAAAACATTGTTGCGCATCGAAAGC
>DATIWA010000765.1:0-3023 GCA_035465515.1 Candidatus Limnocylindrales bacterium
GGCATTGGGCCCAAACTCGCAATCACGATTCTAAGCGGCATGTCCGCGGAAGCCATGGTTGCGGCGATCAAGGGGAACAATGTTGCCGCCCTGACGCGAATTCCGGGGATCGGGAAGAAGACCGCGGAACGCATGGTGCTGGAGCTGCGCGACAAGCTTGAAGCATTTGGCGCGGCGGCGGTGGCAGCCACTGTGTCGCCGGTGGAAGAGGACGTGATCTCGGCGCTGGTGAACCTGGGATACCAGCGGCCGCTGGCGGAGAAAGCCCTGGCGCGCGTAGGCAACGTCTCCAGCGACACGTTTGACGCGCTCTTCCGCAAGGCCATGGCGGCGCTGGCAAAGTAGAGACCCTTTGGCGGCCTCGTCTCTAAAATAAGGCGCGTCCCGGCCTTGGCAAAGTAAAGACCTCCGGCGAAAAGCCCTATCGTTGACCGCAGCCAGTCGAGCTACACTCTTTATTAATGCCATGCCGGCTCTTCATGACCGCAGCTCTTTCTCTTGCGCTGGCCCTGGCGGCTTTTGCCGGCGGCAAGAAGAAGCCAATCCAGACTTACGAACTGAAGCCGGACCAGGTGGCAGAGCTTGATTCTGGGAAGCTGATCACCGCCAAACAGACCTGTGAGAACTGGGCGCTGGCCGCGGGGCTGGAGATGATGCTGCGCCCAATGAAGGTCGCGCTGGACCAGAACTTCTGGGTGATGCGCATGAATGGCGGGGAGATCTGCGTTCCTGATCTGCCCTCGCTTGAGTCACTGGCGAAGACCATCAGCGGCGAGTTTGTGCTGGATGACGGGCGTCACGTGCGGGTGGAGCTGCATTACACGCATGGCGCGCCCGGCGAAGTGGACTCGCTGATTGCCGGGCTGCAACAGCAGCAGGTGAGCCTGCTGATCTGGCACGGGCACTCCTATTATCTGACCGGGGTGACGTACGACGAATACATTGGCCGCGATGGGAGCAGGCTGTTTGAGATCAAAGAACTGCGCCTGGCCAACACGTTTGCCGGGCAGCCGGGAATCACGTTTCAGCGCGGCAGGGATGACCCGGGAGAAATACAGGGAATTGTTACGGTAAGCGTCGCGGCGATTTGAACCTGTAGCCCGTCATCGTGCTGCGCCCCATGCGCTGCAAAACAGATTATGCGATTAACACTCATGGTCGCTTTATGCGCCCTGGGCTTGCCGCTTTTTTCCAACGGGCCAAAAGCAAGCAAGCCGGATACAGAACGGGCGACGCAGGAACTGTTGCAGCTGGAGAACCAATGGCTCAAGGCCAGAGCAGATGCTGGAGCTCAGGAACACATTCTGGCGGCTGATTTCGTCCATGCGCTGCCTTCGGGCTTCATTACCAAAAAAGATCAGATAGATTTTCTGCGCCGCCATCAGGCGCCCGCCGAAGATCTCACGCGTCATTTTGAGGACCTCAAGGTGCGCATATACGGCACCGCAGGCGTGGTGAATGGAATTGTGGTCGCCGCCGATCACTCAGGAGCGGAAGTGCGAAAGACCGTATTCACCGACGTATTTGCGTATCGCAACGGACGCTGGCAGGCGGTAAACGCGCAAGAGAATGATTTCAAGGCAAGCGGCCGTTAAATTAGTCATCAGCCTCGATAGGCCCTTCTTCTTATTGTGTTCAACGAGTTGTGCGTAAGGCCAGGCGCTCCTGGCGTCGCGCTCGGGCTGGACTACTTCGCTTGCAACCAGGTCTTGCCCACCAGGTCGGGACTCAGATCGCGCAGCAGGCCGGTTAGCTGATCGATCACCGCTTCGGGCTGGGTGGACTTGAGATTGAACTTGAGCACCCCGCCGGGAGAGAACTGCGCTCCCTTGTTCTGGGCGACAAAGCGCGCCAGTTGCGCCGGCTCAATGTTGGCCTGCTCGGTGAACTTGATGGTCACCACGTCGCGACGGCGGTCCATGGCCAGAACCCCCACACGCTCACTAATGAGCTTCAGCCCCGAGGCTGCCAGCAGGTAGCGCACAGGGGCCGGAGATGGGCCATAGCGGTCCTGGAGTTCCCTGCGCACGTCTTCCAGCGCGGCCTCGGTTTCCACTCCGGCGGCGCGCTTGTACATGCGCAGCCGCTGGTTTTCTTCCTTGATGTACTCGGTGGGGATGCGCAGGTCAATGCCCAGGTTCAACTGCGTGCTGACCTTCTCGGTCAGCTCTTCACCTTTCAGTTCGCGGATGGCGCGGTCAAGCATGCCGGTGTACATCTCAAAGCCGACGGCGTCAATGTTGCCGCTCTGCTCGCCGCCCAGCAGGTTGCCGGCTCCCCGCAGTTCCAGGTCAAGCGCCGCGATCTTGAATCCCGCGCCGAGGTCTGAGAACTCCTTGAGCGCCGCCAGCCGCCGCCGCGCGATGGGCGTCAACTCCTGCTCGGCCGGCACCAGCAGATAGGCATAAGCCCTGCGATTGGAGCGTCCAACGCGGCCGCGCAGCTGGTAGAGCTCTGAGAGGCCATGGCGGTCAGCGCGGTTGATGATGATCGTGTTGCAAAGAGGAATATCCAGACCGTTTTCAATGATGGTGGTGGCTACCAGAATGTCCGCTTCGTGGCGCACAAAGGCCAGCATGACTTTTTCCAGCTCCCCTTCGGTCATCTGCCCGTGGCCAACCAGCACGCGTGCGCGGGGAACCATTTCCTGGATCTTGGCGGCGATCTCATAGATGCTCTCCACGCGGTTATGCACGAAGTAGGCCTGCCCGCCGCGCTCCAGTTCATGCTCCAGGGCGGACTGCACCAGCTTTTCGTCGTAGGCGGCCACCACGGTCTGGATGGCCATGCGGTCCTTGGGGGGCGTCTCAATCACGCTCATGTCGCGCAGGCCCACCATGGACATGTGCAGCGTGCGCGGAATGGGCGTGGCGGACATGGTGAGCACGTCCACTTCCTTGCGCAGCTGTTTGAGCCGCTCTTTGTGGCGAACGCCAAAGCGCTGTTCCTCGTCCAAGATCAGCAGGCCCAGGTCCTGGAACTTTACGTCCCTGGAAAGTATGCGATGGGTGCCGATAACGATG
>DATIWA010000766.1:0-7397 GCA_035465515.1 Candidatus Limnocylindrales bacterium
TGCGATGAGCGGGGTCTCTCCTCGTTTTACATCACCGCCGCCTCCGACACCAAAGAAACCGTAATTGTTCCTGATTTGTGTGACGGCGACCCTGAGGGCCGTCCAATTTATTTTCTGCTCGCGCGCCTTTGAGACGGAACATCTCTCTCTTGCTCCGGTGTCCATCTACTCATCACCGGAGGAAACGGAATGTTTCGCGAAAGCCTTCTTGAGTCGTATCCAGCCATCCACCCCCACAAGCGCTGGCCAATGGCCGCCGCGTTCACCCTGGAGCTGATTGCCGCCAGCGTCATCCTTGTGTTACCGCTGGCCTCCACCGGGGTAATCCCGATCCTTGCGGCGCACCCGCCCCGGCTGGCTCCGGTTCCGCTTGCTGCCCTGGGACCGCATCGCGCAACCGGTACGCCGAGCGGTCACCCCGGGCCGGCTTCCGCGAGCGCTCCCGCGGTAATCACCCTGGCGAACAACATGAATGCAATCCATTTCGATCACGCGCTGCCGGCCGCAGGCAATAATCCAGACTGGCACACCGTGAACCCCGGCCCGGGCGGTTCGGCCGCCGACGTAATCACTTGCAGCAAGTGTGAAGCCGTAGTTGCGCTGGCTCCGCGGAAGCCCCTGCGGATCTCACATCTTTCAGAAGCGTTACTGGTGCGGAAGGTGGAGCCTGTGTATCCCAGGGCTGCGGTGATAATCAATCTTCAGGGCGAAGTGAAGCTGCATGCCATCATCGCCAGGGATGGAAGCATTCAGAGCTTGAACGTTCTTTCCGGGCACCCGCTTCTGGTGCAGGCGGCAGTGGACGCGGTGAAACAATGGCGCTACCGGCCCTACTTCCTCAACGGACAGGCAGTCGAAGTAGAAACCTACATCAGCGTGAATTTCAGGAAATAAGATCTCAGGTGAGAAGCAGTTGATTCTGCTTAATCCTGTGGAAAAATCTGTGCAATTCGTAAATGAGAATGATTAGAAAGCCTTGGTCTGCGCGGTCGGCGGCGCTGTCTGCGCTTCCGTCTTTTACCCGTAACCCAATGATTTCAGGGCATTTAATTTGCATCAGGAACGGGGCAGCACAAACAATTGGCAGCAAGCAAAGCAACATGCTGGAAAGAAAGGATTTGCACAGATTTCGACCGGCAACTTTATTTCAATCTCAGCATCACGCGTTCTCGCCAACTTTAAGAACTGCAAGAAACGCTTCCTGGGGGATGTCCACTTTGCCGATCCGTTTCATGCGTTTCTTGCCTTCCTTCTGTTTCTCCAGCAGCTTGCGCTTGTGCGTGATGTCGCCACCGTAACACTTGGCTAAGACATTCTTGCGGATCGCGGGAACGGTCTCGCGGGCAATAATTTTGGCGCCGATGGAGGCCTGAATCGCCACTTCAAACATCTGCCTCGGGATGAGTTCCTTCATCTTGGCAGCGAGCGCGCGACCGCGGTCATAGGCGAAATCGCGATGCACAATGATGGAAAGCGCATCCACCGGCTCGCCGGCCACCAGGATGTCGAGCTTTACCATGGGCGACTCCCACCATCCGGCCAGATGGTAGTCCAGTGAAGCGTATCCGCGGGAAATGGACTTGAGGCGGTCATAGAAATCGAGCACGATTTCATTCAGCGGCAGCTCATAGGTCAGCATCACCCGCGCCGCGCTGACGTATTCAAAGCCCTTCTGCTTTCCGCGCTTCTCTTCCACCAGCTTGAGGATGCCGCCGACGTATTCTTCGTTGGTGAGAATCGTGGCCACGATCACCGGTTCTTCAATCCTGGCGATCTCACTTTGCGAAGGCCAGCGCGAAGGATTGTCGACTTCAACGACTTCGTTATCGGTCCTGGTTACCTTGAAACGGACGCCCGGCGCCGTGGTGATCAGGTCCAGCCCAAATTCGCGCTCCAGCCGCTCCTGAATGATCTCCATGTGCAGCAAGCCAAGGAAGCCGCAGCGGAAACCGAAGCCAAGCGCGGCTGAACTCTCCGGCTCAAAGAAAAACGAGGAATCATTGAGCCGCAGTTTTTCCAGGGCTTCGCGCAACGCGGTGTGTTCGTGGGCGTCCACGGTATAAAGCCCGGCGAAGACCATGGGCTTGATCTCTTGAAACCCGGGAAGGGCCTCGATGGCGGGCCGAGCGTCTTCGGTAATCGTATCGCCAATCTTGGAATCGGCGACGTTCTTGATGTTGGCAATCATGAACCCGACTTCCCCGGCCGCCAGTTCGTCAATTTCCACCGGCTTGGGAGTCAGAACGCCCAGAGTCTCAACATCGAAAGTCTTGCCGTTCCACCAGAGACGCACCTTCATGCCCTTGCGCAGCCGGCCTTGGACGATCCTGGTAAGCACGATCACGCCGCGGTAGGGATCAAACCAGGAATCAAAAATCAGAGCCTGAAGCGGATTGTCCGGCTCGCCTTTGGGAGGCGGCAGCCTTTTCACAATTGCTTCCAGGACCTCGGGGACCCCCATGCCGGTCTTGGCGCTGACCAGCAGTGCGTCCTTCGTGTCCAGCCCGACCGCCGACTCAATCATCTCCTTGACGCGAGGCACGTCGGCGCTGGGAAGATCGATCTTGTTGATGACCGGAATGATTTCGAGCCCGTTATTGATGGCCAGATAAGCGTTGGCCAGCGTCTGAGCTTCCACGCCTTGAGAGGCGTCCACCACCAGCAGAGCGCCTTCGCAGGACGCGAGCGAGCGGGAAACCTCGTAAGAAAAGTCCACGTGCCCCGGGGTGTCAATCAGGTTGAGCTGATATTCCTGCCCGTCCGGCGCGGTGTACTTCATGCGCACCGCATGGGCCTTGATGGTGATGCCGCGCTCGCGTTCAAGGTCCATGGCGTCCAGCACCTGCGCCTGCATTTCCCGCTGGGAGAGGGAGCCGGTGAGTTCCAGCAGGCGGTCGGACAGCGTGCTCTTCCCATGGTCAATATGGGCGATGATGGCGAAGTTTCGGATGTGTGCGCGATCCATGCAGATGGGCTTAGTCTCTTATTCTAGCATTCAGGGCTCAGCCGCCAGCAATCAGCCGGCGGGAGCGGCGCAGCCTCAACATCGCTGGAACGCAAAACAGACCGCGGACGAAATTTGCAATCCGGCGGAGCCGCTCAAGCGCTAGAACGAGAGCATATCGCTGATACCGTTGCTCAACTGGTTTCTCGCGTTCAACGGCGGCAGGCCGAAGGTGGACTGGATGAATTTCAGGATGGAAACGTCATCCATCTGCACGTGCGAAATGTAACCCTTCTTGGCGAAAGGCGAGATGACCATCATGGGCACTCGGGGGCCCAGCCCCTGCGAATCCACCTGCGGTGGAGGAACGTGGTCCCACAATCCGCCGGAAGAGTCCCATATCACAACAATGGCGGTATTGGGCCATACGGGAGAGTTTTGAATCTGCCGGATGAAGCCATCCAGCCATTGCAGTCCGTGACTGATTGCGTAACCGGCAGCCGGATGGGTGCTGTGCAGCGGTCCGGGCTGAACAAAACTCACGGAAGGCAGTTGTCCTGCGGCCAGATCGCTGGAGAAGGCGGTAAGGTCGCGGAGATGGCTCGAGTTCTGCGAAGTCGTAAAGAACTGAAAGGGGTTTTCCTGGGGGACATAGTGGGCGCAGTCGCCGTAGCTTTCGTGATACCAGGCCCAGGTCAAGCCCTTGCCGGAGAGTTGGTCACCCACATGGGGGAACGTATACGGCGCCGGGGTCGTGGTGAGCGTGTTGCAGGGCCCGTAGAACGGCTGGATGGTGAAGCCGAAGTTGTTGTCGTCGGCGGCGATCAGGTAAAGCTGGTTTGAAGGCGCGTCCCCCATGACGGAGGCATAAAAATTGTCGGCCAGAGCATATTGCCTGGCCCAACTCCACAACAGGTCCACGCCGGGGGTGGTGGCATCGTAATGGCCCAGGGCATTGTCGCCGCTGTAAAACGCGAACTTGTCCATCAGGCCGTTGTTCCAGTCCTTCAGCAGGTTGCCGCGAAGGTGTGGCATATCGGCAATTCCCGTATCCGTGAGGAAAAATGCCGATACTGAATTCCCGGCCGCGTCCACCTGGGTGTATCCGGGAGTTCCCGGTTGAATTCCGTTGACGCCCGGAAATGTTCCGAACAGATGGTCAAGAGACCGGTTCTGCATGACCACAACCACAATGTGGGTGAGCGATGCTGTCGCCGGCGTGGGTGTCGGTGTTGCGTTCGGGCTGGGTGGCGGATCCGGGTTTCCGGAGACCTGTACACCGGTCTGGGGGACACCGGAGCAGCCGGCAACCAAAATCACCAGGAGGCTGAACACAACTATGCCCAACAACGAGGAGGAAAGATCCAGGGGTTTCAATCCAGAGTACCTCGCAAACACTGTTGGAAACAGGTTTCAGCTCCGGTGTTGGCTGGGTGAAGCGCCAATTTGTGAAGATTTGCGTTTTTTTATAAAAAGTTCTTGTTGCAGAAGCACTTACAAGCCATTATCCTGCGTGATTCCCCCCAACGGAGGTTCGTTTACATGCGTCTTACCGCTGTCAGCTTGTGGTTTGGCATGACTCTGGCCTGCATGGCCCAGCAGCCCGCACCATCGCACAAAGATTTGATACGCGTGCAGTCGCCCGTCATAGCATTGGAGCATGTCCGAGTGATTGATGGGACAGGTGCCGCCGCCAGGCCGGACCAGACAGTTGTGATCGCGAACGGCAGGATCTCCGAGATCGGCCCATCAGGCGCCGTTCGGGTGCCCATGGACGCCGAGCGCCTGAACTTCAGCGGTTACTCTGCGCTGCCCGGCCTGGTGGGCATGCACGATCATCTTTTCTATCCTGCCGGCGGGGGTTTGTATCACGATATGCCGTTCACCTTCCCCCGGCTGTACCTGGCTCTGGGCGTGACTACCATCCGCACCACAGGGGCGGTTGAACCTTATCTTGACCTTGAGATGAAGAAAGGAATTGAGGCGGGGAAATTTGTTGGTCCCAAGATGAACGTCACCGGGCCTTATCTGGAAGGCGAAGGCGCATTCACGGCGCAGATGCACGGGCTCGTCGGGCCGGACGATGCCCGGCGAACAGTGGAATACTGGATTTCCGAAGGCATCGGCTCATTCAAGGCATACAACGTGATTACTCGCGCGGAGTTGAAGGCCGCCATTGAGACGGCGCACAAGCACGGGGTGAAAGTCACCGGCCACCTGTGCTCGATCGGGTTCAGAGAAGCTGCTGATCTGGGTATTGATGACCTGGAGCACGGCCTGACGGTGGACACCGAGTTTTTCCCCGGCAAACAGCCCGACGTCTGCCCCAATCCCACCCAGGCGGTGATCGCGGCAAACAAGCTGGACGTGAACGGACCGGAGATTCAGCAAACCATCAAGACCCTGGTGCAACACCACGTTGCCCTCACTTCGACCCTGCCTGTCTTTGAACAGTTCGTGCCCACACGCCCGGACGTCCCGCAAAAGGCGCTGAACCTCATGTCTGACGACGCACGCAAGGCGTATGAAGCCAACCGCAAGCACGTCGCCGAGCGAAAAGACAGCCCGTGGCCGCAGATGTTCCGGAAAGAGATGGATTTTGAGCGGGCCTTCGTCAAAGCCGGAGGCACCCTGCTGGCCGGCCTTGATCCCACCGGCATCGGTGGCGTAGTCGCCGGCTTCGGCGACCTGCGCGAAGTTGAGCTGCTGGTGGAAGCCGGGTTCACTCCGCTCGAGTCAATCAAAATCGCCAGCCTGAACGGCGCGCAGTTCCTGGGCCAGGCCGATCACATTGGCTCACTGGCCAAAGGCAAGCAGGCCGACATTATGCTGGTAAAAGGCGACCCCTCCTCGACAATCAGCGACATTGAAAATGTGGAAGTCGTGTTCAAGGACGGGGTGGGATGGGATTCAAAGAAGCTGATTGACTCGGTCCGCGGACAAGTGGGAATAAAGTAGCCGCAGATTTGCCGGGTAATCCGCAAAATCCACCACGGAGTCACGCAGACAACGAAGGAAGTGCTCTGCCTGTAGATCCAGGCCTCTTTGCGGGAGCGGCAAGGTTCTTTGCTCGGGGCGAGGCTCACTTCACATCGGCGGTTCGCGTGTGGACGGCAACGGCGAATCCGTCCGCTTGTTCCGCCAGGACGGTCTCCCACCCGGCGGGCGCCGTGGGCAGAGTTGATGAACCCTGAATGCGGGCCAGCACCTCGATCACGGAAGCTTCGGCCGGAACCTGAAGGTGGATGATGCCATCGGTGAATGCAGCCTTGCAGGTGCGCGCCGCGTGGGTCACGTACTTCTTCCGCAGATCAATCAAAGACGCATACCAGTGCAGCATCACGTTCTCGCCTTCAGTGAGCCTCCAGTTGAGTTTGGAGCGCTCGAAGGTCGCCGGGTCCTGCGGATCAGGAACACAACTGAAATCGAAGTCCTTGAATTCATTGCGGCGGCCTTCGCTCACCGCCTTCTGAAGCACGGGATCGCCGTAGTCGGTAAAGAACTGAAATGGATTGGGCTCGTCGTATTCCTGGCCCATGAAGAGTAGAGGCGTCTGCGGCGCAAGCAGGAGCAGGGCGGCGGCCAGCATGCGCGCGCCCCGGGGCACCAGTGTGGTCAGGCGGTCGCCCTGCGCGCGATTGCCGACCTGATCGTGGTTCTGTATGCAGATGATGTGGGCCTGCGCCGGCATGTGACGGCTGGTGGCGCCGCGCGGGCGTCCGTCCCAGAACAGAAAGGGCTCTCCCTGAAAAACAAAGCCCTGCTGGAGCGCGCGGACGATCTGCCCGGGCTTGCCGAAATCCTGGTAGTAGCCGCGGCGCTCTCCGGTGAAGAATGCATGCACTGCATGATGGAAATCGTCGCTCCAGACGGCGTCAAGTCCGTAGCCGCCGCGCTCGGCAGGACGGACAATCTGTTCGTCGTTCTCATCCGTCTCGGCGATCACGCACACCTGTCGGCCAAGCTCATGGGCCAGGCCGGCCACGCGCTCCTTGATTTCTTCCAGGATGTGGAGAGGCGAATCATCTTTAATGGTCTGCACGGCATCCAGCCGCAGGCCGTCCAGATGGTATTCGCGGACCCAGTAGAGGGCGTTCTCGACAAAATAGCGGCGGACGCCTTCGCAGCCCGGCTGATCGTAATTAATGGCCTCGCCCCACGGGGTCTTGTGCCTGGCGGTGAAGTATGGCCCGAACAGGCGAAGGTAATTGCCTTCATTGCCCAGATGGTTGTACACGACGTCCAGAATCACGGCGAGTCCCAGGGCATGCGCGGCGTCAACCAGTCGCCGCAGCCCATCAGGGCCGCCGTAGCTGGCCTGCACGGCATACGGCGAGACGCCGTCATAGCCCCAGTTGCGCGTTCCGGGAAAGGCCGCAACCGGCATGATTTCAACCACGGTGATGCCCAGCTTTTTCAGATACGGCAGCCGGGCAATGGCCCCGTCAAACGT
>DATIWA010000767.1:0-4279 GCA_035465515.1 Candidatus Limnocylindrales bacterium
ACTCCCGCCCAGCCGAGCACCAGGATGATCCACATTAACATCTATCTGAATAGATTCAGCCCAGGGCTGCCGGGTTGGATTTTTTCAGCGTCCCGGCTGCTTGTAAATCTGTCCGCCTTTCATTACGAAATCAATTTTTTGCAGCAGCGCGATATCCGCCAGAGGATCGCCTTTTACGGCGACCAGATCGGCGTATTTTCCCTGGGCAATGCTTCCTATGTCGTTCTGCATGCCCAGCAAGTCGGCCGCACTGACGGTGGCGGCGCGGATGGCCTGGGCCGGGGTCATGCCGTATTTGACCATCAAGGGAAATTCCACAGCCGGATCGACGCCCCAATCAAATCCGCCTACGTCAGTGCCAAAAGCGATCTTGACTCCGGCCTTGAGGGCGCGATGAAAGGTATCGGCATGAATCCTGATCATGTCCAGCCAGACCTTGGCGCCTGCATTGGCGCGGCCCTGGGCGACATACTCGCCGACAAAAATGGTGGGCACGTAATAAATGCCCTTCTGCGCCATGGTCTTCAGGTCGGCATCGGAAATGTAGTCGCCGTGCTCGATGGAATCCACCCCGGCTTCCACCGAATTGTGAACGCCGTTCAAAGCCATTGCATGTGAGGCGACTTTATGGTGCTGGCGGTGAGCTTCATCTACGATGGCGCGCAATTCGTCCATGGTGAACGTGGGAATGTCATCGAGCACGCCGTCAGGGCGGATGAAGTAGCTGCGGTCAGAGTAAACCTTGATCCAGTCAGCGCCAAAGCTGATCTGTTCGCGGACCGCCTTGCGGCCTTCCTCCGGGCCGTCCACCAGTTGAACACCGTGAGGCACCTTGATTTCCCAACTGTAGCCCTGCAGGGGATATGCGCCGGTGACGTCCATGGCGCGGGTGGCGACTCTCATACGCGGGCCGGGAATCACTCCGTTTTCGATGGCCTTTTTCAGGTCCACATCGGCATAGCCGGCGCCTTCGGTTTCCAGGTCGCGAATGGTCGTGAAGCCGTATTCCAGGGCCCGCTTGACAGAACGCGTGCCCAGAATGGCGCGATAGGCAGTGGATTGCTTCAGGAGCTGGGCGTCATAGTCTTCCGCGGTGATGTCGCCCTGAAGGAGCGTATGCGTGTGCGCGTCAACCAAGCCGGGCAGGCAGGTGTGGTCAGAGAGATCAATGACCTGGGCGCCGGCGGGGGCGGAGGCGTTCTCGCGGACCTCCTTGATGCGGTCTCCCTCCAGCGTGATCACGACATTGCGCTGGACCTGGCCGCTCTCCGGCTGGATCAGCGCCCCGCAACGGACAACATGAGTTATGGCGGGAACCTTCAGGTTCTGGCGCGCCTGGGCCGCCGCCAGAGAAGCGAAAAGGAAAAGGACAATCACAAGCCGGAACATCTTCATGGATTCACCTCGGAAGCAAGCTGGTAATCGTAACAGAAGCGGCAAGCCGGAAAAGTCCCTGCGTGAGGGTCAAGGGCGCCGACTGACCGGGCTGCTGGGAACTCGAAGTCGCGCTTTCTCCGGATGGGAGCGGCAGCAACGGCGGCAGAGACCAGGGGCGGCTGATATGATTTGTGGAAGACAGACATTTTGCCGATTCGAAAGCGGCCCTGCGAAAGCTGTAATCGCTCCCGGAAACCGGTAATATTGCCGCTGGAAACCGGATAGGACGGATGTTTTGAGGGTTCGGAAAGCGCGTTTCAGGAATTCGCCTGGAAGCGCCAGAACCTATAAGGTAAACAACCGACATGCACTAACGAATCCCCCTTGCGGCTTGGGTTTACCGGTTTTCCTGTGGTACTTTAGCCGCTAATCGCTGATTGCCGGTTTTTTCCGTCACGGGAAGGACAGCCCTTCGTACTCATATATGGCGCTTGGTTTTGGCTTCAATAAAGCAAAGGTACTGGCCTCTGCGGAGAAGTTTGTCCAGCAGGGCAAGCTGCCAAATGCCATCACCGAGTATGAAAAGGTCATCAAGGAAGATCCCAAAGACCTCACCGTTCTGAACACGATTGGCGACCTGTATGCCCGCGTCGGGCAGAACGAGCACGCGGCCCATTATTTCAAGAAGGTGGGCGAGCAGTACGCGCAAAGCGGCTTCACGGTCAAGGCCATTGCGGTTTACAAAAAACTCAGCAAACTCACGCCCAACAACGCCGAATACATCATGCGGCTGGCGGAGCTGTACACCCAGCAGGGGCTGCTGAATGACGCCCGGGCGCAATATATGCAGATCGCCGACGCGCACCTGCGGTCAGGCGAGCACAACTCGGCGGCGCGCGTCCTGCAGCGGGTGCTTGAGCTGGACCCGGAAAATACGGCCACACAGGCCAAGCTGGCCGATCTTTATCTCAAGCTGGGGAGGCGCGAGGAAGCGCTCAAGATCTACTCCAGTGCGGCGGAATCGCTTTACGCCCGCGGGTCGCATGATGCCGCGAAGGATGCGCTGAGCAAAGTCATCACGCTGGACCCGGGAAATCCAGAAGCGCTGCTGCTGCGGGGCATGATGGCTGCGGACGCCGGCGACAATCCTGCCGCTGTGAATTATCTGGAGCAGGTGAGGGACATTGATTCTCGGCCCAGCGCGCTGCGCGCTCTGCTGCGGGCGCAACTGGGTTCCGACAGCCCGGAAGGCGCGGATTCGGTTGCCGGCAAACTTCTCACCCTGCACAACGATATGAGCGGGGTCACGACCCTGGCCGAGTGGTATTTGAACAACGGCCAGACGGCGAACGCGACGCGGCTGTGCGAAATGCATGCCGACCGCCTGAATGCGGCCGGGCCGGGCGCGGTGCGCGAGAGCATCAGGCAGCTCCTGCAGAATGTAAAGAGCAGTCCGGGGACGCCGAGCCGAACCTCGGAACTGGTGCCACGCTCAGGCGATGCGGCCCAGACCGCGGAATTGATGGAGCAGCAGGCGCACGACTTCGCCAAAAGAGGCGAGTACGAGCGGGCCCGCGATCTCTACAAAAGGCTGGCTGAGATGGAGCCGGAAAACGCGCTGCACGCGCAAAATTACCGGCAAATGCTCGATAAGCTGGGCGCGGACTCGGCCACGCGCATCCTCACGCCCGAGGAGGCCGCGCAGGCCTTCATGGTGGAAGAGCTGGATGAAAACGCCGCGGTGGTCCACCAGAAATACGATCCGCCGACCGAGAGCGCGATTGAAGCCGCGCTCACCGACGCTGAACTGTTTGTCTCTTACAACGTTCCCTCCAAGGCGATTCCGCCGCTGGAGGCCGCGCTTCCGCTGGCGCCGCATGACATCACATTGAATCAGCGGCTGGCGACGCTGTACTCGCGCGCGGGACGTTTTGCCGATGCCGCAAAGGTCTGCCAGACGCTCAGCGATATCTATCGGGAGCTGGGGCACGAAAAGGAGGCGGCAAAGTATCAGGAGGCGACGCGAAAATACAATCTGCGTGCCGGCGTAATCACGCCCGCCGCGCGCGCGCAGGAGCCGCCATCATCCTCTGCACGGCCCAGTTCGACCTTGCCGGACACTCAAGAGATTGCGGCCGAAGCCGAGCCTTCCGTCAAGGAATTCAGTTTTGACATTCCCGATCACCTGATGACGGAGCCCGAACAGCCGCCGGTGGTCCCCACGGAGATCATCACGGAACCGGCTGCCGCGGCCGAGCAGGAATTCAATGTACAAATTGCGCCAACTCCAGGCGCGTCGCCTGAGCCGCAGGAAATCGACATCTCAAGTGAGTGGGAAGACATGCTCACCGTGGAGGAGCAGGAACCTGAGCAACCCGTGGCGATCAAGGGCGCCATGCCCGCGCAAGAGCCCGAGCCGCCGGTCCAGATTGAGGAGCCGGAGGGCGGATCCAAGGTCTGCTACGCGGTTGATGAAAAAGTTGAAGAGATCAATTCGCTCATCTCGCAGCAGAAGTGGGATGCGGCCAGAGCGGCGATTCTCAAACTGACTGAGACCGCGCCGGAAGCGCCGGAGATCAATGAACTAATGGCCGCAGTGGCCGCCGGCCAGCGCAAGCAGGCGCGTGCGCAGCAGGCGAGCGAGCCTGCCGTGGCCGCAAAGATGGAGCCGGCCCCGATTGACTTTCTGCCGCCGCCGTTTGCCGCCCCGGCGCCGCCCGCAATGCCGGAAGCGGCCCAGGAATTTACGGTGCAAAGCGGCAAGCCGCGCAGCATACCCGAAATTGAGCCGCTGCTGGAAATCGAGGAAGAAAAGGCCCCTCCGCCTCCGGTGAAGAAGCCGTCAGCGCCGGCGGCCAAGGCGTCAGCGCCTCCGCCGTCACCGCCGGCAGCCGCGAGCGCG
>DATIWA010000768.1:0-15773 GCA_035465515.1 Candidatus Limnocylindrales bacterium
AGCGCAAGTCCTATGAGAAACAGCACCCACAGGAGATCGTGCCAGGGCGGCGTCGCGCGTTCTTCTGCCATAATGACGGTCGGGATGAATTTATCACACGCCCCGGCTGCTGCTGTCCAGAAGGGTGCGTATCTTCATCCCGAGCCCATGCAAGGTAAATGGCTTTTGCAGGAAGGACGCGGGATCCAGGAAACCATGCGCATCAAGCGAGTCTCCCGCAAAGCCGGAGATGAGCAGTATCTTGACCTCCGGTCGCGTCGCCCTGATGTGCTCCACCAGCCCTCCGCCGTTGAGACCTGGCATCACCATATCGGTGATGAGCAGGGAAATGCGCCCCTTGAACCCGTCCGCCAGTTTGATTGCAGCGCCCCCATCGGAGGCCAGGAGCACGTTATACCCCAGTTCCTGGAGGTATTCCTTGACGGAGTTGCGGATCTCGGGTTCGTCATCGACCACCAGGACCGTTTCCACTCCTTGCAAGCCGGCTTCCGGGGTTTCTTCACTGGGGACAAGCGGTTCAAGCCTGCCTTCCTCCACACGCGGCAGATAAAGAGTGAATGTAGCTCCCTGCTGCGGGGCTGACTGCACCGTGATGAATCCGGCAGCCTGCTTGATGATGCCATAGACCGTCGCCAGGCCCAGGCCGGAACCCGTCTCTTTGGTGGTGAAGAACGGCTCAAAGATTCGCGATTGCAGCTCGCGCTCCATCCCGCAGCCGGTGTCATGCACCGACAGGCGGACATACTTCCCCGGAGGGACGTCGGCCAGCGTTCCGTGGTTGTCGTAATTGTCAACGCCCATTGTCAGAGTCCCGCCGTCGGGCATGGCGTCATTGGCGTTGGCGGCCAGATTCAAGATGATCTGTTCGATCTGCCCCTGGTCGGCATGAACAATACCAATCGGCTCAGAGACCTGGATCACCACCTGTGTCTCCGGCCCCATCAGGACGGTCAGCATGTTGCTGATGCCGTGAATCACACAGCCAAGATTGAGGTTGCGCGGCAAGAGCACCTGCCTGCGTCCGAATGCCAGAAGCTGCTTGGTAAGGTTTGTTGCCTTCTCCACCGCCAAAAGGATTTTGCTCGATTTCGAGCGGACCCGCTCATCCGGCGCCTGCATCTCCATCAGCTCCGCATACCCGCTGATGACGCCGAGGATGTTGTTAAAGTCGTGGGCCACGCCGCCGGCAAGCCTGCCGATGGCCTCCAACTTCTGCGATTGCCGCAACTGCTCTTCCAGGTTCTGCTGCTCGGTAATGTCCCGCAATACGCCCAGATGCTGTCCGGGAAGGATGTTGGTCTTGAAGCAGTAGTCCACGAGCCGCTTGACGCCATCGCAGCGCTGGATCCACAACTGGCCGCGGCCGCTGCCGGTCGTCGAGCGATCAATCGATTCCTCTCCCTGATGCTTGTCCAGAAAGAAGTCATAGAGCCGCCGGCCAATGAGTTCTTCCCTGCTCGAGCACACCAGGGCGGCCGCCGCGGAATTGGCTTCCAGCAGACCGCCTTTATCGCTGAAGATCACGATTCCGTCGAGCGAGTTCTCAAAAATTGCGCGGACCGTGGCTTCACTCTTGCGCAGGGCTTCTTCGGCGGCCTTGCGCTCCCGGGCATAACGTATGGCGCGCAGCAGGAGTTTGGCATCAAACGAGCCCTTTACCAGATAGTCCTGCGCGCCCTCTCTTACGGTGCGAATGGCAAGCGCTTCATCGTCTGATCCGCTCAGGACCAGGATCGCCGACTGCGGCGCGGCGGCGCGCATGCGGGCAAAAGTCTCATATCCTGAGCTGTCATCGAGATTCAGGTCGAGCAGGACCACGTCGAAGGAATCGGTCTTGCAGCGGGCCACCGCGTCATTGAGAAAGGAGAGGTGCTCGAACTGCGCGCATTCCGGGAAGGCCCGCAGCAGGCCGCCCACCAGCCGCGCATCCACCGGATTGTCTTCAACAAGTAAAATCCGGCTCAACTTCATCTGCTGAGTTGGCGCCGCAGCCGTCGTCATGATAGTGAAACATTCCCCCTGCAGCGAACGCAGTCCCTGGACAAGATGGTCTTCATTCAAGATGGTCTTCGCGGATCATGGTGGCCAGCGCATCTTGCAGACTGCTAATTTCACCTTTCAATGTGAGAAGCGCCTGTGGCGCGTCCTCCAGCAAAGAGCCCTTCCCCATGCTTTCCAGAGAAGCCGCTGCCGCTGCTGCACCATGGGCGGAAAACTGCAATACAGCGCCCCGTAATTTATGACTGGCTTTCTGCAGCTTTACAGGGTCGCGCTGCTCCAGTGCCGACTCAATCTGGCTGACCATGCCGGGTGATTCCGCCGCGAACACCTCCGCCAGTTCGCGCAGAAGCTGCATGTCATATCCGACACGCTCCCATAATGAAACCGGATCAAACTCCTGGCTCTGCAACGCCTTCCAACCTGAACTGTATGATGGCACTGTCCAGATATTATCCACCGATTTGCTGTTGAAAGCGCGGATTTCTGCGAAACGGACGTACAGGTAGTGGGGTCGACCCGCTAACGACGTACAGCTCCGGTGGAATCACGCCTCCGCGCCTGCTAGAATGGAGTTCGTCGCCTGCTGAGCGGGAGTAATTCAGTGGTAGAATGCCAGCTTCCCAAGCTGGACGTCGCGGGTTCGATCCCCGTCTCCCGCTCCAGAATATCAAGCACTTATCCCCGATAACATGGCGGTCCGGCGCGAAAGGTATTCAAGACCGCTGGCGCAATCTGCCTCAAAAACACAGTGCGTGGCGGCCCGAAACCCCAAAACCGCCACGCATTGATCAGTCGAGTTACTGAAGTATGCAGCCGGGGTAATTAAAGCAAAATTGAAAACACATTAAACCGGCTAATCCGAGCGGATTCGGACGGGATGGGACGGCCGGCCTCCCGAAAAAAGAAAGCTGCGTGCTCGCGACTGAACTTGCGCTATACCCACGCAGCCTGGTCTTTCTTTCGCAATGCTATTTCGGTGATGCTGGTTTTGAAGCCGGTTTCCCGGGAGCCTTGCCCGCTCCGGATTTCGTTCCTGCGCCGGAAATGCTCTTGCTGGGATAGTCGCCGCCGATGGCTGCGCCTTCCATACCCGGGCCCGCGCCCGCAGCGGCATGGTCTCCGGGACCGTACATTGTGCCATCGGCGCGGCTTACCAGTTCGCTGGAAGGCTCGCCACTCTGCTTTCCAGCCACGGGTTGACTTGCGTTCATGAAAGGCGCGGGATTGAGGTTCTGTGACACCGGCGTGCCTTTCCCCTCATATGGAGCGCTCGCCTGGAGCATGTGGCCGCCGTTAGATTCAGCATCCGACTGCGGATACTGCTTTGCATTCGCATCTTCGCTGCCCGCCCCGGCCGAACCGGCAGAAGTGGTCGTGAACGAAGGCATGCTGCCCGAAGGCTGCGTTGCGCGGTTTTTGTCAAGACCGGAACAACCCAGAACCGTAAGCAAAACCAGAGAAGCCAAAAAGACAGCCCAATTCTTCACAGAGATTCTCCCCTGTCTTTGGAAATAAAGACAAATACAACTCCCATAATATAAGAATTCCGGCGCCACGTTGCGGTCGCAGTCAGGGTTTCAATGACCATTCCTGGAGCAGGAGGGGCACCGTCACGGAAGCAGGTCCCAGTTTGATCCGGTCAAAGTGCCCGGCGTTCACAGGCTCTTCCAGGCCAAGATAGATCGTTCGGGCAGGCGAGTTCCTGTCTTTCAGCATGGCAACAAAGCCCGCCACGGGCTGCACGGACCCGGACGTACCCACGGCCACAAAAACATCACAGCGCTGCAGTTCCCGATATACGCGGTCAAGCTCAAAGGGCTGTTCGCCAAACCAGCAGACGTTTGGACGCAGCAAGGCCCCGCAGGCGCAACGCGGCAGCGATTCCGGGCCATAGGTTTCCATGTCGGCGAAAACCGGGCGTCCACAAGACCCGGCGCAGCGGCTCTCAAACAATTTGCCGTGAATGTGGACCACGTTCCGCGACCCCGCGGCTTCATGGAGACCATCCACGTTTTGCGTGCACAGAAAGAAGCTCTGGAACAAGCCCGCCCCCTCCATCTGCGCGAGCGCCAGATGGGCAGGATTGGGCCTGGAATCGCGCGCGCGACGGCGCCGCTCAGAGTAATACTCCCAGACAAGCGCAGGGTCGGAATGCCATGCATCAATGCTGGCGAGTTCATAATGGCTTCGGCCCCGCCAGCCGGTGCCTTGAAACACCGGAATGCCGCTTTCCGCGCTGATGCCAGCCCCCGTCAATACGAAGACATTACCGCCGGTACTCATGACTGGGTCCAAGTTGGCCTATAATTTCATTACATTGAGCAAAACGGCCGGTATTGTCCTTCTTTTGGTTCTTCTCCCGGGTTTGTGCGCCTCGGCGCAGCAGCCGGATCTGGCGCGTCCCAGACAGATGCTCCTGATCATGCCGTTTGAGAACAGTTCTACTTTACCCGGAATTGACTGGATCGGTGAAGCGTTCCCGGAAGTGCTCCGACAGAGACTCAATTCCCAAAGCTTGTTTATCATCGGCCGCGACGACCGGCTCAGCGCATTCGACCACATGGGAATCCCCGCTGACGCCAAGCCCTCTCGCGCCACGGTGTTCCAGGTAGCCCAGCAGATGGACGCCGATTACGTCATCATGGGCAACTACCGTTTTGACGGCCAGGTCTTTACCGCGAGTGCCCACATCATGGATATGGGCCGGCTGCGGCTGGGCGCGGCGTTGACCGAGTCCGGCCCGCTCAACAGCCTGATCACCCTGCAAACCGCGCTTGCCTGGGACGTCTTAAACCAGCTCAAGCTGTCCGACGGCAGCAGCAAAGAGGAGTTTGTCTCCCGCTTTGCGCCCATGCGGCTGGATGCCCTGGAAAACTACGTGCGCGGCGTTCTTGCGGCCAGCGAACAGGAGAAAATCAAGCGCTTCCAGGAGACTGTGCGCCTGGAGCCGACGCATACCTTGGCCCTGCTGCAACTGGGCAAGGCCTATTTCGCCACGCGCAACTACGAGCAGGCAATCACCTGGCTCGGCAAAATTCCCGCCACCGGCAGCAACGGCAATGAGGCCCAGTTCTATCTTGGTCTGGCGGCTTTTTATTCCAATCAGATGGAGAAGGCCCAGACCGCTTTCCAAAGCCTCTCTTCCCGACTGCCTCTTACCGAGATATTCAACAACCTGGGCGTGACGGCCGCCCGGCGTGGTGAGAAACGCGCCCGGAGCTACTTTGAACAAAGCGTCCGCACCGACCCCAACGACCCCGATTATCACTTCAACCTTGCTGTGGAGCTCTATCGCGAGGGCGACAGCCAGGGGGCGATGCGCGAACTGCGCGCGACGCTTGCGCTGAACAACGATGGAGAGGCCAAAACATTCCTCGATGCCATCGCTTCCCCATCCGCTGCTCCGCCGGCGAGGCTGCCTCTGGAACGGATCAAGCGTAACTATGACGAGTCCGGGTTCCGCCAGATTGCGCTGGAGATCGAAAATGCCGAAGAGGCGCGCCTGCGAAAGACTGACCCGGTGCACCATGCCGCCTTCCACGTGCAGCGCGGGCAGGAGCTGATGGATGAGGGACTGGGCAGCGAGGCGGAGAAGCAATATCGCGAGGCCGTGCTGCTGGATCCCACCAACGCCGGAGCGCATGCCGGGCTGGCCAGCGTGCTGGAAACCACGCAGGACACCAAAGACGCCCGCAGTGAGGCGGAGGCGTCATTGCGGCTGAAACCCTCCGCCCAGGCGTATCTCGTGCTGGCGCGACTGGACATGGCTGAAAATAAGACCGCCGAAGCGGAGAATAATATTAATCAGGCCCTGGCCCTGGATCCGGCCAACGAGGCAGCCGCAGCTTTGAAGCGTGATTTGGCTGCGCATACAGCCAAGTCCAGATAAGCCGCTCGCGAGGTGAATATGCGTCTCCGGTCTCTCTTGAAATGCGTAACGTTCCTGGCTCTCTTTCTCCTCCCCATGGCGGCTTCCGCGGACATAGTAAAGCTGGTCATTGATGACACGATCAATCCGCTGACCGTAGAGTTGATTGACCGTTCCATCCAGGACGCGCAGCGCTCGCATGCCGATGCCCTGCTGATCGAACTGCGCACCCCCGGCGGCCTGATGACCTCAATGGAGGACATCATCCATAAAATCCTGGCGTCCCCGGTCCCGGTCATCATCTACGTGACGCCGTCGGGCGGAGGCGCCGCTTCAGCAGGCTTCTTCATTCTGGAATCGGCGGACGTGGCCGCCATGGCGCCGGGAACCAATACCGGCGCGGCCCATCCCGTGCTCGGCGATGGCCGGGCTATGGAGCCGGTCATGAAGGAGAAAGTGGAGAATTATGCCGCTTCGCTCATGCGCTCATATGTAAGCAAGCGCGGCCGGAACGTGGAGGTCGCGGAAAGCGCCGTGCGGCAGTCCAAGTCTTTTACCGCCGATGAGGCCCTGTCCCAGCACCTGATTGATTACATCGCGAAAGATGAGGATGATCTGTTTCGCCAGATTGACGGCAAGACGATCACCCGGTTTGACGGTTCCAAGACAGTGCTGCACCTTGCCGGGAAGGCGGTACACGTCTATGAGCCAAGCCTGCGCGAGCGGATTCTCTCTCTGCTCATGGACCCGAATATCTCATTTCTGCTGCTGGCCCTTGGCGCGCTCTGTATTTACTTTGAGTTCAATCATCCCGGCGCGGTGATACCAGGCACCGTGGGCTTTATAGCCATCCTGCTGTCGTTATATGCGCTGAACATGCTGCCCATGCGCTCCATCGCGGTGGTGCTGATTCTGGCTTCATTCGTCTTCTACGTTCTGGAGGCCAAATTCCAGACGCATGGCGTGCTCACGATCGGGGGCATCGTCATGATGGTGCTGGGGGCGCTGCTGCTGGTGGATGGGCCGATACCGCAGATGCGCGTGCAGCTCTGGACGGCGCTCTCCGTGAGCATTCCGCTGGGGATCATCACGGCGTTCCTGATGTCGCTGGCCATCAAAGCCCGGCGCAACAAGGTCGTAATGGGCCCCCAGGGGCTGATCGGCGAAATTGGAGTAGTCAGTTCGCCGCTAACGCCCCGAGGCAAGGTCTTTTTGCGCGGCACTCTCTGGGACGCGGTGGGAACAAGCAACCTGGATGTGGGCCATGCCGTGGTGGTGCGCGGCGTTGAAGAACTGGTCTTGCGCGTAGAGCCCGCGCCGCAGCCGGTTTCCATACATCCGGCCAGCGCGTGATTTTTTGCTTTGCGCGTGTACGATGCCATAGAATCCGTTACCGCAAAGACGCACTTAAATCGGAGGCACTGTGGGAGCACTATCAATTCCAGTTCTCGTAGCTATTGCCATTTTCGCCCTGTACATACTCAACTCCATCAAGATCATGCGCGAGTACGAACGAGCGGTGATTTTCCGGCTCGGCCGTCTCCAGTCCGAGCCGAAAGGGCCGGGAATTATCCTGGTGCTCGCTCCCATTGACCGCATGGTACGTGTTGACCTTCGCCAGCAGGCCCTGGAAGTCCCGCCGCAGGACATCATCACGCGCGACAACGTTACGCTGAAAGTCAATGCCGTGGTCTATTGGGAAGTGTTGAACGCGGCCCAGGCGGTGGTCCGCGTACAGAATTACTACTGGCAGACGCAGCAGTTTGCCCAGACCACGCTGCGTTCCGTCCTGGGCGAAGTGGACCTGGACGAACTGCTGGCGCATCGCGACAAGTTGAACGCGCGCATACAGACGATCCTGGACCAGCACACCTCACCTTACGGGGTGAAGGTGGCGAACGTGGAAATCAAGCAGGTTGACCTTCCCGAGCAGATGCAGCGCGCCATGGCCAAGCAGGCCGAAGCCGAGCGTGAAAAGCGCGCCAAGATCATCCACGCGGAGGGCGAGTTCTCCGCTTCGCAGAGGCTCACCGAGGCCGCCCACATGCTGGCCTCAGAACCGCTGACCATGCAGCTCCGCTACCTTCAGACCCTGACTGAGATCGGCGTGGAGAAGAACACCACCATCGTCTTCCCGCTGCCGGTCGATATACTTTCGTCACTTACCAAGGTGATGGATAAATTGGCTGGCTCGAATCCGGCGAAATAGAGTTACACTGGCTGAAAAATCAGAGCTGGAGAAACCATGGTCGAACTGGGAACAGGTCGGGAAAAGTCATATCTGCTGGATGACGAGAAGCCGGACACGGAGATAACGCTCAGCACGGGCAAGCTGCTGGGCATCTTCTTTGCCCTGGTCGTGGTGTGTTCCGTCTTCTTTACCATGGGGTACCTGCTGGGACGCAGCACAGCGGCGGGCGGCCGGACGGAGATCGTGGGGTCGGTCCCGAGCAGCGGCAGTACGGCGGGCAAGCCTTCCGCAGCCGACAAGGCCCCACAGCCCACCCCGGCGCCTTCTCCGATTGCTCAGGCCGGCACGCAAGCCGCCGCCGGCGGCAGTACGCCCCAGACCGGCCAGTCTGCTCCGGTTGATATCAAGTCGAACCCCAGCGGGACCTACACCGTGCAGGTGGCCGCGGTTTCCAAGCAGGAAGATGCCGACATCCTGGTTTCAGCGCTGCGCAAAAAGCAGTACCCGGTATTCGTCGCGAATGCCGCTGGTGACGCGCTGTTCCACGTCCAGGTGGGTCCGTTCACCGAACAGAAAGACGCTGATACCATGCGCAGCCGGCTGGTGGGCGATGGCTATAACGCGATTGTGAAGCACTAGCAATCAGCACATTCAGCTCGAACCGAATCTCGACCACGGAGCGACGGAGAATGTAAAGTTCAAACTCTCCGGAAGGCGCCTCCGTTTTGCGTGGCGGCTGACCGCCGAGTGCTGAAGGCCAGCAATTAATCGGTATCAAACCGCTGCTCTTTAAAGGGATCGCCGTACATGTGATAGCCGTTCTGTTCCCAGAAGCCGGGGACGTCGCGATCCAGAAACTCAAGCCCGCGCAGCCACTTCACTGATTTCCAGGCATAGAGATGCGGCACGATCAGCCGCAGGGGAAAGCCGTGGTCGGCGGAGAGCGGCTGGCCATCATGATGGGTGGCCAGGAGAACGTCATCACGATCCAGGTCCGCCAGCGGGACGTTGGCGGTAAAGCCCTGTTCGCCGTGGACCAGAACATATCCGGCCTCAGGCTTCGGCCGCGCCAGCTTCAGGATCTCTCTGAATGGAACGCCATCCCACTCGTTGTCGAAGCGGCTCCAGCGCGTCACGCAATGGAAATCGCTGCGCGTGCGCGTACGCGGCAGCCCGGCGAACTCACTCCAGGTAAGCCGGAGAGGATTCTCCACCAGCCCCCAGACACGGAAATCCCATCGCGCGGGGTCAAAACGCGGCACCGAGCCATAATGCAGCACCGGCCACTTCAAGGTAAGCGACTGGCCGGCAGGCAGACGGCCTTCGCGCTTCATCTCCTGTTCTTTCTGCTTACGCTCATTGCCGCTGAATATGCTGAGATCATCCATGGTTTTGATTCTATGAGATGCGGGCGGCGGGAAGAAGTTGCGGATCTCGGCCGGCAGGAAGCTGCAACATGGATTTCCAGCGCCGTTTTCCCGGGACCATTTGGGCCCGCTCTGCCCCCGCATCAGAAACGGCTCTTGACTGGCAAGCGAATCACATAGATATTAGTCGATGTATATGTCTGTTACCAGCGAAAAGCAGCTCATTAATGCGCTCAAAGCCGTCGCCGACCCCACCCGCCTCAGGATCCTGCGCCTGCTGAAGCAGAAAGGCCACTGCTCCATCGGCAAGCGGGAGGGCATGTGCGCCCGCGACATTGAAGAGGAGATCAGGCTCACCCAGCCCACCATCTCTCACCACATGGCGGTCCTCAGCAAATCCGGACTGGTGCAGGCGGAAAAGCAGGGCCTTTGGATCTGGTACCGGCGCAACGAGAAGGCGCTCAAAGAACTGGGTCACGCGCTCAGCGCGAATGTGTAGATCCGCGGTAAGAGGCCTGAGAGCCAGATCATCAACCGCATTGCGGCTGGAAAGCTTACCCGCAGGGGTCCAAAGCCCGCAATGCATGAGGCTATGTACTGGCCAAAGCCCTTCCCATTACGCGCGCTTGATGAGATCAGTCCTAGTGTGTAACGGCTGCGAACATGGGCGAATCCAGCAGCGACTGGAAATCCTTGTCATCTGACTTGAAGTGAACCACGAGTTTACCGGCGTCGGAATCAACCGTGGTGTCGTCAATGGCCGTCTTCTCGGTCGGAGTGGCGTTCATCTTTTTGAACAGCAGTCCGGCCTTCAAAACGGAGGACAGCGTAGCGGCCGTCATGTTATCCGAGGTGACCACGTTGAGGTTGAAGTCCACGCCGTGATCTAAATCCATGGTGTACTGCGAACCGGTCAGGCGCTTTTTGAGGGTGTCATACTCGGCCAGATCAGACGCTGTGCCCAGAGCGGATTTCATCATGGTCTGCGTGCCCTCAGAATCAAGCACGCTCCAGACGGTCCCCTGGTCCACGGAGGTGATCATGTCAGTGATGGCGCTGTTGGCGTTAAGGCTCATGCTGCTGCCGTCGCGGGCGTCGAGCGCGGCTTTCACCGCGGACTGGTCGCCAAACAACATGGTCCAGTTATTCAGAAAAACCATGTGCAGGCCGCCCGACATGGGATACACGAACGAGCCATTCACTTTTTGCCCTTTGACCTTCTGCTTGTTCAGCTTGAGAGCAATCTGCTTGTGCGGGAACGTGCCCTGCGCGATGCCGATGATCTGCAATCCGTGGTCCTTGGTGCGGAAGGAAGCCAGGGTGATCTGGTCCATGTCGCGGTCCGGCACAATGCCGATGCTCTTCAACGCGTCCTCGAACTGTTTCATGTTCGCCGGCATGAGTTTGGATTTCATCTGCATGGCGGTGTCGGAGTTTTTCATCCGGCGGTAGTCCACATTAATGATCTGCTGGACATGCTGCGGAATCACGGAACGGGCAGCCGTAGCCAGTGACGCAGCAAAAGCCGGCGCACCGGTCAGCAGGAAAAGAAGAGCGAACACGGTATTGCGTTTCATCGTGCCTCTATTTTAATCCGGTTTTCTGGAAATTCAGATGCTTCAGCCGGCTGCTCGGATGCTTACCGTGATTACTTAAGGTATTCACCTCTGGAGTTGCGCCACCTTGGAACGCACTTCCCCGGCAAACCCGGCGTCCTTGATTGATCCCAGATTGATCTCCACGTTGGCCAGGGCGCCCACGATGGCCGCGCTGGCCAGGGCCGAAGCCACGGTGAGATCGGAAGCCATGTTGGGGCTGGTGATGGGGCGCAGCGTGTTCACGATGTTACCCACCTCCCTGGCCCTGAGCGCGGTATCGAGCGGAACGCTGGTGGCGCCCTTGAGCGCCGATTCGATCACGGCATCGCCGTCACCTGAGGCCCTGGCCTGCTTGTAGGCGGCCATCACCTGGTTATAGCTCTCGGAGTCGGCATCAATTCCGGCTTTAAGCTCCTCGCGCAGCTGCGAAAGGCGCGCGATGGCCTGGCTCAACTGCTGATCGTACTGCTGGTAAGCCTTCTTTCCCCGCGACATTCCCGCCACCATGCTGCCCAGAGCTGCCGCCATGGCTGCCACGGCTGCCGAGGCGCTTCCACCCCCGGGCGTGGCCGTGGGCGCTGCAAGCTGCTCGATAAACGGCTCCGCCCCGGCGCGCAGGCCTCCCACCGCCATCTTGCCGCCCATCACTCCAGACAGCCGGTTTTCCAGGATCATGGAGGAGTCAAAGTTTTCCACTTGCAGAAACCATTCAGCGGCCTGCTCCAGCGCGGCCTTGGGAATAAGCCCTACAATCTCACTGCTCAGCGGCATTACGCCGTAACGCGCCGCTTCCCTTTTGACGAAGTCAAAAACGCGGGCGATGGGCGTCTGCTCAAAGTCAGTCAGATTCATGGAAACCTGGGCCAGTCCGCGGACCTCAAAGCCCGCGCCCTTCACGAAACGCAGCCCCCCGGAAGAAAACCGGACCGCCTTGGCGATCTTCCTGGCGATCTCGACGTTGGTAGTATTCAGGAAAACGTTGTATGCAATGAGCGCTTTGCGCGCGCCGACCACGGTGGCCCCAGCGGTGGGATGACAGCGCGGATCTCCGAAGTCCGGCTTGCGCGCTGCGTTGACCTTGATGTCCTCACGCAGGCCCTCAAACTGTCCACGACGGATGTTCTCCAGGTTCTGCCGCTCAGGCGCGGTTGCCGCTGCTTCGTAGAGATAGACCGGAATCTGAAAGCGCTTCCAGATCTGCTCGCCAACGTGGCGGGCGATGGCCACACAATCTTCCAGGGTCACGCCCTCAATGGGAATGAACGGAATTACGTCCGCGGCGCCGATGCGGGGATGCGCTCCCTGATGCTTCGTGAGATCAATCAGCTCTGAGGCCTTGCCCACGCCGCGAACGGCCGCTTCCGCGATCGAATCGCGGTCGCCGACCAGTGTGATCACGCAGCGGTTGTGGTCTCCGTCCATTTCGCGGTCAAGGAGATAGACACCCGGGACTTTCATGGCCTCTACGATGGCGTCAACCACGGCTTTGTCACGGCCTTCAGAAAAATTGGGAACGCATTCAACGAGTGTGGACATAACTGGAGAGAATAGCGGTCAGGAATAAGGCGCGCAAGTTCCCCGAATCGGTCTGAAAACGCTTGCACTCGAAAATCACTGTGCACTGGGTCAGCCCGCGTCCCCAGCCAGGGCTTATTTTCGCGCGGGGCTGGCAGGGGCCTGTTTCTGGACGTCACCACAGTCTTTTTTCTGAAGTTGACCAGCAACATGCTCAAGCCATTGTTGCGCATCCGGGTTGTTGCTGGCCCTGGTGGCAAGCGTGTCCCCCTCCCTGACGGGAGGACCAGAGGCATTTTGCACGTTGATTTCGGGGAAAATGTCGCCTAAAACGCCGGCCCGCTCCAGGGTCACCACCGCATCGTTTGGGATGCGCAATTCGTAGCCGGTCTCAAGGACCATGTCGACTTCCGCCGGATGGTCGCGCAACTCAGGACGGGCCCGAACCGATCTGACCGAGCCAATGTTGACTCCTGCAAGTCGAACGGTGGCCCCGGGGCGCAGTCCCTGCGCGTCCTTGAAGTAGCACTTGATGGGCAAGCGGTGAACAGGAGTCCTGGCAAAAGCGATAAAAATCCCGACCGCGGCGACGGCCAGGAACGCGATGAGGAATGACCGGTGTCTGAGCATGATTTTTCAGCCTCCAATTCCAGTTTGTCGCCCGGGCTGTTTGCTGCTGCCCGTTCCTCTCACTTAAACCAGTTCACCCCAACCAGAAACTGCACCGTGTTGATGCCCGGGTTGGGCACGCTGAGGCCGGCGTTGGAGATATGCTCATAGCGAACACTGGCCGTGATGGCGCGACGGTCATTGTTGAAAAACTGAAAGCCCAGAGCGCCGTGGGTCACGAAGTTCACGTGCGAGGTGTCCCGGGGGACAGCATGATTGGCGAACAGAACTCCGCCGCCCAGTTCAAGGAATGGAACTGTGCGCGCAGAACTGGTGAAATTCCATTTGAGATTTACGGGATTGAAGGCCTCTCCGTATGCGTTCTTCGCGGGCGCGGGCTGCCAGAAGTAATAGATCGGGACCAGGTCGGCCGACCACTCGAAATTCCCGCGCATGAAACTGCCCAGGTGATCGCCGGTAAGCACCTTGCCCAGACGAATACCGGCGTTGACCATGTGCGTGTCCTGGGTGCCGCCGGGCACGCTGAAACCGCCGCTGGCCCAGAAACCGAAGTCCCATGGCCGGCCATCCAGCGGCTTTGATGGCTGCTGGGCGGAAGCCACACCGCCGAACGTCAATACAATGACAAACAGCGCACATGGAAGGCGCCGAGGCACGGAGGACAAGCGCACAAATTTTCTCCCGATAAAATGGACGCACCGAGAGTATCAGTTTTTTGAAGACAAGCAAAAAGGCGGCCCGCCGGGGGACCGCCTTCTGCAAAACCGGTTACGCCGGAGTTACCCGGCCACTTCCTCAAGCTGCTTCTGGTCTACGTCAAAATTCGAATAGACATTCTGCACGTCGTCGTGGTCTTCAATGGCTTCCAGCAGGCGAATCATCTGGTTGGCGGCAGCGCCTTCCAGCTTGATGTAGTTCTGGGGGACCATGCCGACCTCGGAGTGGATGACTTCAGCACCGGACTTTTTCACCGCTTCCAGCACGGTTTCATATGCGCTGGGCGGCGTGGTGATTTCCCAGTTGTCGCCGTCGTCGTTCAAATCTTCGCCGCCATTTTCCAGGACGATATTCATGAGATCGTCCTCCTTGGACTTGGCCTTGGAGACAATGATGGAGCCTTTTTTGCTGAACATCCAGGCCACGGAGCCGGCTTCACCCAGATTTCCGCCGTTCTTGCCGAACATGTGGCGGATCTCGCTTACGGTGCGGTTGCGGTTGTCCGTGGTGACGTCCACCAGCAGGGCCACACCGCCGGGACCATAGCCTTCAAAGGTGATTTCCTCGTAGGTGGCGCCGGGGAGTTCTCCGGTGCCGCGCTGGATGGCGCGCTTGATGTTGTCCGCCGGCATGTTCTCTGCCTTGGCCGCCGCAACGGCGGTGCGCAGGCGCGGATTGCCTTCCGGATCACCTCCGCCCTGCTTGGCGGCCATGGTGATTTCCTTGATCAGACGGGTGAAAATCTTGCCGCGCTTGGCGTCCAGCGCGCCCTTCTTGTGCTTGATTGTGGCCCATTTTGAGTGGCCAGACATGGTGATAACCCTCTAAGTTATTGATTTCGCAGCCGAAGGAGACCCGGCAGACGTTAACAAACGCATGAAAACAAAGACCGATTATAGCACGGTCTGCTGCTATGATCCTGCCGTGAAACGACGGGAATGGGAACAAGACCTGCGCAACCGGCAACGCAATATTGTCTTTCCTGACACAGTGCTGAACGAAGGCAGGTTTTATCGTCACCTGCTCCGTGGAAACATGCCCATATCGGGCGTGCAGCGGATCGGGGTATTCATTCTGGCGCTGTCTGGTCTCCTTGTAAGCGCAGAAAGTTTCGCAATGGCGGTTAATCACCTGCTAAGCGGCGGTTCCAAAGCGATAATGTCAGTCGCGCCGGCAGGCGCTGGAGTCCTCAGCCTGCTTTTCGGATGGCTGCTGATGAAACGAGCGATCCTGCCCGGGGCCCAAGCAGCGCGGCGGCAAAGCACAAAAGACGTGCAGCATCCAGATAAATTCCAGGCAGCTCTCATGCCGCCGTTCGCTTGCGGCGGAAGGCAAACACGATGGCCAGCAGCGGCGGGGCCAGCAAAATCGCCCACCAGAACGGAATCAGCAAGGCTATCGCGAGGGGCGTAAGCAGTGACGCCCAGAACGGCACTTTGGCCGTGCGCTTCATGAAATATGGCTGCAGAAGAAGCCCATCGGTGACCATCACCACCGCGAAGAGGATAAGCACGTAAAAGAAGCGCATGCCGTCAGAGCTGAATGCGCCTAATATCGCGGGAATAATTACGGCGATCGGTCCGCCGAAATTCGGAATGAACTGAAGCAAGCCGGCGAGAATGGCCCAAAGCGGCGCCCAGGGAATGCCGATGATCAGCAGTCCCACCAGCCAGATGGCGGCCACGGCCATGGAGTCATAGCACTGGGCGACGAACCAGTGCTTCAGCGCCGAGCCGGTGGTGTGGAGGTGCGAGCGCCAGTCCATCCCTATATCTAACCACACAGCGCACGGCAAACAACTGAGGAATTCCCAGGTCGGGTTCGAGCGTGAATTTCAGGGAGCACGGCTTACGGTCTGCGGGAACGAATTCCTGTGTGATGCTCCG
>DATIWA010000769.1:0-2161 GCA_035465515.1 Candidatus Limnocylindrales bacterium
GGACAACAAACTGGTCTTCATTGACGAACGCGGGTCGGGACGCTCAGAAAAGCTTGAAGACGCCGGTCAGTACACCGTGGAGAACATGGTGGAGGACGTGGAGGCCGTGCGCAAGTCTCTGGGGCTGGGAAAAATGAACCTGCTGGGGCACTCATATGGCGGCGTGCTGGCCCAGGCGTATGCGTTCAAATACCAGCAGAACCTGACCCATCTGATCCTGGGCGGCACGTTTTACAGCACGTCTGAGATGAATAAGGTGCTGGCCAGGGAAAAGCAAAGCATGCCTCCCGAGGCGCTGAAGAGACTGAATGAACTGGAGAAGGCCGGGCTGTTCGGCACAGGCAAGGAGTGGGAGAAAGGACGTTATCCCAGCGAGTACGCCACTCTGGCCTGGGGCGACGGTTACTTCCCCTATCTATATCAGCGCCGGCCGGACCCGAACTATGATCCGCAGGCGGGGAACACGAGCACGGCCTGGGACCTTTACCGCGAGATGTGGGGATCTGACGGCGAGTTTGTGATTGACGGCAACTTAAAGTCAGTGGAATACGCGGACAAGCTGCCGGGCATCAAGGTGCCGACGCTGTTGATATGCGGGGACCACGATGAGGTTGCTCCATCGCTGTCGCGATTCATGCATGAGAAGATTGCCGGTTCCAGGCTGGTGGTCCTTCCCAAATCCGGGCATATGGCTTTTGTGGACCAGCCGAACATGTATATCAAGGCGGTGGAGGACTTCCTGCGCGGCAAATGACGCGCCTCTCAGTGAAGGGCGCTGCTCAAAACCGAATCAGCGGTCCTGGAGCGGCTGTTCCTGATCATGTCCGCGGCTTTTTCCGCGATCATGATGGTGGGCGCATTGGTATTGCCTCCGATCACGGTGGGCATGATCGAGGCATCGACCACACGTAATCCCTCCACGCCGCGCACGCGCAACTCAGAGTCCACCACGGCCATGGAGTCACTGCCCATCTTGCAGGTGCCAACCGGATGATAGAGGGTGGCTCCGTAGGCGGCGATATGCGCCCGGAGCCCGTTATCCTCGGCGGCGTCAGGCCCGGGATGCATCTCGCGTCCGCGATATTTGTCAAAGGCGGCGGCGGCAACCAGCTTGCGGGCGAGCTTCAGGCCCGCAACCATCACGTCCAGGTCGCGTGGATCAGCAAAGTAGTTGGCGTGGATCAGAGGCGAGTCCAGAGGATTACTGGAGCGCAGGGTGATGCTGCCCCGGCTATAAGGCCGGATGATGGTCGGGCCCACGGTAAAGGCATGGCCCTTGAACTTGGCGAAGCCGTGGTCCACATAGTATCCGGGACCGAAGTGGAATTGCAGGTCGGGGGCAGGCGACTCCGGCCGCACCTTCAGGAAGCCGCCGGCCTCGGCGACATTGGATGTCAGCATGCCATTCTTGAAACACAAGTAACGCGCCAGGCTGTTGACGGATTCGGCGTTGGCCAGGCTGATGGGTTGCGTGCATTGATAGACCAGCGGCGCGGCCAGATGGTCCTGCAAGTTGGCGCCGACGCCGGGAAGATCACAAAGCACCGGGATATCCAGCGAACGCAGATGGTCCGCGGGGCCAATGCCGGCAAGCATCAGCAACTGGGGCGAGCCGATGGCTCCCGCGCTGATAATGATTTCCCGCTCGGCGCGCTCCTGGGAACTGCCCTCGCCATCCTGAAAGCTGACAGCGGCCGCCCGGTTCTTTTCAAAGATGATGTCAAACACCTGCACGCTGGTCCGTACGGTAAGGTTGGGACGGCGCATCGCCGGATGCAGAAAGGCCGCCGCGGCGCTGCACCGCTTGCCTTGCCATTGTGTGACCTGATAGAACCCGAACCCCTCCTGGGTCTTGCCGTTGAAATCCGGAGTGCGCTGAAATCCGCACTGCTCCGCGGCTTGAAGAAAGGCTTCTGAAAGCGGGTTGATGGACCGCAAGTTGGTGACATGCAGCGGCCCGCCCGTCCCGTGATAATCGGAAGCGCCGTTCTCCTGATCCTCCGAGGCGCGGAAGAAAGGCAATACGGCGCTGTAGCTCCAGCCGGGATTGCCGAGATCGCGCCAGTGATCGTAGTCGTGGCGGTGGCCCCGGATGTAGATCATGGCATTGATCGAACTGCTGCCGCCCAGGACCTTGCCGCGCGGCCAGTAAAGGTTACGG
>DATIWA010000770.1:0-17687 GCA_035465515.1 Candidatus Limnocylindrales bacterium
CGCTGATCTTCCTTGGCTTCCCGCTTGAATACACGCGCATTTTCCTTCTGGCTTTCATCGGCGGATGGCTGGGCGTGCTGTTCATGATCCCGTTGCGCCGCCAGCTGATTGTGAAGGAACACGGCAACCTGCTCTATCCGGAAGGCACCGCCTGCGCTGACGTGCTCATTGCCGGCGACAAGGGCGGATCCTTCGCCGGACGCGTTTTCGCCGGATTGGGACTGGGAGCGCTATACACCCTTTTCCAGAATGAAAACATGTTCTCGCTGTGGCCAAGCACGCCGACCTACACTCCCGGCTGGTTCCCCGGTTCTTCCATTCGCGCCAACACGACTTCTGAATATCTCGGCGTCGGCTACATCATTGGCCCGCGCATCGCCGGCGTGATTTTCTCCGGCGGCGTATTTGCCTGGCTGGTGGTCATGCCCGCCATCAAGTTCTTCGGATCGCACGTGCCCGGAGCCATCTTCCCCGGCACCATTCCGATCTCGCAGATGAATCCGGACCAGCTTTACGGCGCCTATATCCGCCCCATGGGCGCAGGCGCGGTGGCGGCCGCCGGACTGATCACCCTCCTGCGCACGATTCCCACCATCGTGGGCGCTCTGCGCGCCGGCATGAAGGACCTGGCGGCGGGCGCTGCCGGGGTTGCCGGCCAGCGCCGAACGGAACGCGACATCAACCTGAAGTGGGCCCTGCTGGGCGCCGCCGTGCTCCTGCTCATCATGTGGGCCATGCTCACCTGGTTCCCCATCAAGAATGCGGAGACCCACGGGCTTAACAACTTCCTTGCCGCCGCTTTAGTCGTGGTTTTTGGTTTCCTCTTTGTGACGGTCTCTTCGCGCATCACCGGACTGATCGGCAGTTCCTCGAACCCCATCTCCGGCATGGCCATCGCCACTCTCATGGCGACGTGCGCCATGTTCCTGGTGATGGGCTGGACCGGGACCGCCTTCTCCGCCCTGGCCATCACCATTGGCGGCGTGGTGTGTATTGCGTCGGCCAACGCCGGCAATACATCCCAGGACCTGAAGACAGGATTCCTGGTCGGCGCGACTCCGGCCAAACAGCAGCTTGCTCTGATGGTCGGCGTCACCGTTTCCGTGTTCGCCATCGGGCTTACCCTGGGGCTCATGAACACCGGCCTGGAGGAGTTCCGTACCGCAAACATTCCCGTGGACGTCCACAATCTGCCGACCGGTGTCGCGCAATACTCAGGCAAGTTTGACCGCCAGACAGTCCCGGTGGCAAACGCCAAAGATCAGGAACCGCGCGCCGGGCAGACGACGCACGACGAATCGGTCCAGGGGATGACCTTGTACACCTCCATCAATTCACCGGTCGTTCCCAATGGCTACTATTTCTATAACCCGCAAAGCGGAAAATTTGAGATTCAGTGGATTCAGGGCATCGGCAGCGCTCGCGCGGCCGCGCCCCAGGCCCAGCTCATGGCCACCGTGATCAACGGCATTCTTCAGCGCCGTCTGCCCTGGGGACTGATCCTGCTGGGAGTGTTCCTGGTCATCGCGGTGGAATTGCTGGGAATCCGGTCCTTATCTTTTGCCGTGGGCTTTTATCTCTCCATCGCAACAACGCTGGCCATATTTGCCGGCGGCGTGGTGCGCTGGCTGGTGGAATACAGCGCCAGGCGTGCGGGAGAAAAAGTGGAAGAGAGTGAGGTCAGTCCCGGCGCGCTCTATTCCAGCGGTTTGATCGCCGCCGGAGGCATCGTCGGCCTCATCGGCATGGTGATCAAGGTGGCGGAAGCCAAGCACTGGATGCCGGAGGGCGCGATCTCCTGGGGACAGAAATTCCCGTTGCTGGCCAACAGCAATACTCTTGCGGTGATCATGTTTGCCGTGCTCGCCTATTCTCTCTACCACTTCGCCCGCAAGCCGCTGGGCGGCGGAGAGAAGCACTAGCGCCAGTACCCGCCATGAACCTTGAAGGGCCCGGAGGAGAACAACCTCCGGGCCCTTTTGCCTTAAACGGCGTTGACCGCTGGTATAGTCAAATGATGAGCAGCCCGGCAGGTCCCCTTGCGGTGGAGCGCCAATTCTTTGACGCCCTGATGAGTTCCAGCCTGAAACAACTGGATGAAATTCTTTCCGATGATTTCCTGCTGATTGACGTAATGAGCGGATCGGAAATCGGCAAGCCGGCGCTGCTGGATGTGCTGAAGTCCGGCCAGCTCAAATTTGAGTCCATCACGCAGTTTGACACCCGCCTTCGCGTGTACGATAAAACGGCGGTGGTGACCGGACGGACGGAAATGAAGGGACGGTTTGGGGAGGCGCCGTTCAGCGCCAGCAGCCGCTATACCCATGTGTATGTTCAGCAAAAGGACCGCTGGCGTCTGGTTTCCGCCCAGGGCACGCAAATTTCCCCGGATTAATCGCGGCTGCCTTCGTTTTGGCCGGTGCTTTCGCTCTGCCCCGGCCTGCTGAATTGGGGTATCTCCTGTAAGCAGGCTGTGGAAGAACCTCGATCAGTCATGTCCATCGTCGAAAATGTCGCCCATGTCCGTGAGCGCATCGCTGCGGCGGCGGCCCGCGTGCGCCGGCGGCCGGAAGAAATCACGCTGATGGCGGTGAGCAAGACCGTGGAACCGGAACGCATACGGCTGGCGTACCAGGCCGGGCTCCGCGTGTTCGGCGAAAACCGTGTCCAGGAGTTCGCGGAAAAATGCGATGCATTGCGCGACATGCAGGCGACCGAGTGGCGACTGATCGGGCATCTCCAGTCGAACAAGGCAAAGAAAGCGGTCGAGCTTTTTCAGGCGATTGATTCAGTGGACTCTCTGCGCCTGGCGGAAAAGCTGGATCACGCGGCCCGGGCGATGGGGAAGATATTGCCGGCGCTGGTCGAGATCAAAGTGGGCGAGGAAGAGAGCAAAGCCGGGATTCCCCTGGATTCGCCCGAACTGGAGGACCTTCTGCAGGCGGCGCCGCGCCTGGAGCACCTTCAGGTTCGCGGCCTCATGACCGTTCCGCCTTACACGGAAAATCCCGAAGGCGCGCGGGACTACTTCCGCTGCCTGCGCGACCTGCGCGACCAGATCGCCGCCCGCAAACTGCCGCGAATCAGCATGGACGTGCTTTCCATGGGCATGTCGCACGATTTTGAAGTGGCCATTGAAGAAGGCTCCACCTGCGTGCGTGTGGGCACGGCCATCTTTGGAGCCAGGCCCAAGCCTCCCGCATGATTCCTGTTCAGGAGAGCGTGAAAGGCGTGACCTTCGCCGTCAAGGTGCACCCCCGCGCGCGCAAGAACCAGATCACCGGCGTGGTGGGCGATGCGCTCAAACTGGCCCTGACCGCGCCTCCGGTGGAAGGCAAAGCCAACCAGGCCGTGATCGATTTCTTTGCAGATTTGTTTGCAATTGCGCGATCGTCCGTTACCATAGCCAGCGGCGAAACCGCCCGCAACAAGGTCATACGGGTCATCGGGATCAGCGCGCAGCAGGTCCGTGAGCGTCTTGCCGCCGCCGCACCGAAGTGACGAGGAGAGCACTTTGTCTTTTTCCCAGCGTCTGAGCGAAATCAAAACCGGGTTTGAGCGCCCCTTCTGGGTCGCCAACGTCACGGAGTTGTTTGAGCGTCTTTCGTATTACGCGGCCTTTGCCTCTCTGGCGCGATACCTGCATGAAGCCCTGAAGTTTCCCGTCGAGCAGGCAAGCAGCCTTACCGGCCTGTTCGGCGGACTGGTCTGGTTCCTGGCCGCGTTTGGCGGGACTGTGGCCGACCGGCTGGGCTTCCGCCGCGCCCTGTCCGTCGCATATCTGATCCTGAGCTGCTCGTATTTTCTCCTGGGGTCCTTGAAGGCGCCCTGGCTTGGCCCCGTCCGCGACCACATGCCGCTGGTGGCGCTGGTCACAATCGTCCTGATGCTTCCCGCTCTCGGTGTTGCCCTGGTCAAGCCTTCCGTTGTCGGGACCACGGCGCGGGCTTCGCAAGAGAACGTCCGCTCGATTGGTTACTCCATCTACTACACGCTGGTGAACATTGGCGGAGCGGCCGGGCCGTACGTGGCGTCATGGGTGCACCAGCATATGAGCGTGGAGAACGTATTTCGCGTGGCCGCGCTCAGCGTCTTTGTGATGTTCTTTGCTGTTCTGGTCTTCTTCAAGGAACCCAGGAAAGCCGGCGAAGTTGAAACCGCCAGCCTGGGCCAGGCGGCTAAAAATTTCGGCACGGTGCTTTCCAATCCCCGGTTCATGCTTTTCCTGCTGATCTTTTCCGGCTACTGGATCGTGTACTGGCAGGAGTTCATCATCCTGCCGCTCTACGTCCATGACTACATCAACGCAAAAACCGACACCGAACTGATGCTGGTCACCGGGCCCCTGGTGGTGATCGCCTTCACCATGCTGGTGAGCATTCTTACCCAGAAAACGCCGCCTTTCCGGGCCATCATCTGGGGCACTTTGATTTCGGCCCTTGCATGGGTCCTGCTTATTATCCATCCCTCGGTGCCCATGGCTTATCTCACGCTGGTCGGCGTGGCGCTGGGTGAGATTACGCAGTCCCCGCGCTACTACGAGTACATTTCGCGCCTGGCGCCGTCGGGCCAGCAGGGCACTTACATGGGCTTTGCCTTCCTTCCCATCGGCATCGGCTCGCTGATCGCCGGCTGGTTTGGCGGGAAGCTCATCCATCATTTTGGTGAAGTCACGCACCAGCCGGTCCGCATATGGTGGGTGGTCACCGCGGTTGGAGTAGCCACGGCCCTGCTGTTGTGGATTTACGACAGGATATTCATGCCGTCTGCCGCGAAGGAGAAAGCGTCTCCGGCAGCGTGACCGGGGCCGGCGTCCAAATGCGAGCAATGCAATTCGCAGCAGCTCCGCGCCCAGCCACCCTGCAAGTCGCCGGGCTGTCATTCATCCCGATTTCTCTCTGTTGAGGGATGCCCCGGAAGCCGCGCCGATGTGGTTAAATAGAAGATTCACACCATGGACCTGAAAGCGATCCAGACAGCTCTGCATGAGCGCGGCTTTGACGCCTGGCTCTTCTACGATCACCACCATCGCGACCCCATTTCCTACAAGATCCTGGGCGTGCCGGACAACCTGATGGTGACCCGGCGCTGGTTTTACGTGATCCCGCGCGAAGGTGAGCCGGTCAAGCTGGTGCACCGCATTGAAGCGGGGCACCTCGATTCCCTGCCCGGCACAAAGCGCGAGTATTCCTCCTGGCGCGAGCTTTGGGACAACCTGCAAGCCATGCTGGTGCGCCACCGCACGGTGGCCATGCAGTATTCGCCCAACAACCTGATTCCCTACATCGGCCTGGTGGACGCCGGGACGGTGGAGCTGGTGCGCAGCTTCGGAAAAGAGGTGGCCAGTTCGGGCGACCTGGTGGCGCGGTTCGAGGCCGCCTGGAGCGAGGAACAAATCGCCAGCCACTACGCCGCCCGCGACGTAATTGACGCCCTGGTTCCCGAAGCCTTCAAAGAAATTGGCCGGCGCGCCCGCAGCGGACGCGTCACCGAATATGAAATCCAGCAGTGGTTCGCCGAGGCCTTCAGGCGCGAAAACATCATTACCGAAGACCTCCCCATTGTGGCCGTGAACGCCAACAGCGGCAACCCGCATTACGAACCGAAGGCCCAGGGCTCGGCGGAGATCAAGCCCGGCGATTTTGTCCTGCTGGATGTCTGGGGCAAAAAGAACACGCCCAACGCCGTCTATTACGACATCACGTGGACCGGCGTAATCGGCACGCCGACCGACAAACAGGTGGAAATCTTCAATGTTGTAAGCGGCGCGCGCGACGCGGGCGTAAAAAAGGTCCAGGAAGCATACGCCGGAAAGCGGCGGATCGCCGGCTGGGAAGTGGACCAGGCCACCCGCGAGCACATCAATGCAGCCGGCTACGGGGAGTTCTTCGTGCATCGCACCGGCCATTCCATTGGAGTCAACGTGCACGGCAACGGCGCCAACATGGACAATCTGGAAACCAAGGACGAGCGGGAGATCATCCCCAACAGCTGCTTTTCCATTGAGCCGGGGATCTACCTTCCGGAATTCGGCGTGCGCAGTGAAGTCAATGTGCTCACCGGCGACGGCACGGCCGAAGTAACGGGTAAAATACAACGTGAACTGGTTTTGATCTAAATGGCAGACACACAGACAGGCACATCCGCAAGTCAATCCGAAGCTGCGGCCCCTCCCGTAAGCGCCATGGCCATGCTGGCTCCGGCGCTCGCATGGCTCGTTCCGGGCGCAGGCCACTTTGTCCAGAAAAAATGGGTCCGCGGCCTGCTCCTGATGCTTTCAGTCGCAGCCATGTTCGCTTTCGGAATCGCCATGCAGGGGAAGGTTTATCGCGCCAACACCGGCGACCTGCTGGACATCCTGGGTTTCGTGAGTGACCTTGGCGCGGGCGCGCTGTACATCCTGGCGCGGGCTTTTGACTGGGGTGGGACGGCCATTGCCTTTGCCACCGCGGATTACGGTACAAAGTTCATTGCTGTTGCCGGCCTGCTCAATATCATCAGCGCCGTGGACGCCTACCACATCGCGATTGGACGGAAACCATGAACCCGGCCCTGCAAGTTTCCCATTTCACCGCAGCCTTCTTGTTTGCGTTCTTCTCTTCCGTGGTCTTCGGAATCTGTTTCCGCAACACTCCGCGCGCCATGGTGCGCTACGGCGCTTATTGCTTCGCCGTATTCATGGGTGGAATGTTCGTGGCCGGCTGGCTGATGTGGCTGATTCACCACTGATTGCGTTCGCCGCTGATCCACGCGAATACGCCAATTCTGCAACAACAGGACCCTGGCGCTGTCGCGCCTCTGCCCACACCAAACTTTCTCCTGAATGATTCGCGTGCGTTCTTTCGCAGCCGCAGGGTCACTGCGGCGTCGGCTGCGGAGAGGCCCCCGGCACCTGCTTCCCGTAAATAATGCGCGTCTTTACGCCGAAGCGCTTGTAGTTGGTGTATTTCACGATCTCGCGCACGTGCACGTCCTGGTCCCTGAAATGCAGGACGTCGTCGGCCCGGGTGTAGGTCGGGAACCAGTACTGCCCGTCAATCTGTTCGCGGTAGGTGACGAACTTGGGCGTCAGGTTCTCATTGCCTTTCTTGTGGATGTCGGGAACATTCTTGCCGCAGGTCTTCACGATCTGGAAATCCCGATTGTCCACCCAGATCCGGCCCTGAAAGTAGCGCTTGTCCTTCTCGATTTTTTTCGGAGCGATATCGAAGACGTACGTATCCAGTTCGTCCACGTGCTGCTGGCCGGCATACAGGACGTCATACTGCGGCAGGTCCTCGGTGGTCAGGACAAAAGGCAGGCGATGGCGGAAGTCGTCAAAATCTTCCCGGGTCATTCCGATCCGCGTCAGGGTCGGCTGGGGCGCGTATGTCACCTGCTCCGTGCGCCGGCCCTGGTCGTCATACAGAACGTCCTCCGTCTGCCGGAACTCTCCGTCCACCGTGTTGCCGTCAAGGGTCTGGACCACGATTTCCTGGGTATAGGTGTAATGATTACGGGCTTCTTTGAAAATCGCTTCCTTGGCGGCGAACCTCTGGATGATCTCCTGCGGCGTTATGGCGCTGGGCTGGGCCGTATTCAGGGGGCCATTGCCTTCCTCGCAATTGGTTTCCGCCGGCAGCAAACCGGGCATGACAAGGGCCAGAGCGAGCAGGAGCATGCTCCACGAGAGGGTCTTCTTGAAATTCATGGATTATTCCCGGATAGATTGGATGCATCCGGCGTAAAGAGAGTTGTTGTGCCGCGTCAATTCGAGCCGGGACGGCGATCCGAGCGCCTGAGATGAGAAAGGGGCCGCAGTTCCAGCGTGCGGCCCTCGATTCCATACAGCCAGTGCCAACTTCAGGGTTTGCTGGATTGCCCTTTTGGCGGCTCCGTGGGATCTTTGACCTCGCCCTTGTAGATGATTCTGGTCCGGGAGCCGAAGCGTTTGTAGTTCGTGTACTTGATGATCTCCCGGATGTGGACATCGTTGGTCCGGAAGTGCAGGACATCATCGGCGCTTGTGTAAGTGGGAAACCAGTATTGGCCGTCAATCTGCTCGCGATACGTAACAAATTTGGGCGTCAGGTTCTCCTCCACATTTTTTTTCTTCTTCCCGGCATCGGCGTGGAGGTCAGGCACGCTCTTCCCGCAGGTCTTGGCGATCTGGAGGTCCCGGGCGTCAACCCAGATGCGTCCCTGGAAATAGCGCTCGCCTTTTTCTATCTTCTTGGGCGCCACGTCAAAGGCGTAGGTGTCAATTTCGTCCACATGCTGCTGCCCCACGTAAAGCAGGTCGTATTTCGGGATGTCGGCCGTGGTCATCACAAACGGCATCTTGTTGCGAAAATCCTCGTAATCCTCGCGCGTCAGGCTGACCTCGGTCAATGAAGGCTGGGGCGCAAAGACAATGCTCTCCACACGGTTTCCCTTGTCGTCATAGGTGATGTCCTCCACCAGCCGGAACTCTCCGGTGACCGTGCTGCCATCCAATTGCTGCACCTTGATGTCCTCGGTAAAGGTGTAGTTGTTCCTGGCCTCCTTGAATACCTCTTCTTTCGCCGCAAATTTTTCGATGATTTGCCCGGTGGTGATGCCCTTGGGCGGGGCGGGATTGAGCGGCCCGGCGCCGGCATCACAGTTGGTCTCGGCGGAAATAAATCGGGGCAGGAAAAGGAGAAGCACGGCAAGCCCTGCTGTCCGGGTCACTCTGGAGAATTTCATAGCGGGTTCCCTCGTTACCACATTCCGGCGCATCGGCGGCAAAAAGCCACTCTGGCCACAAACCTGAAAAGTATTTACACTGGCGTGCTTCTCAGGAGACGCCTATGCGCCGCTTCAAACTCTCACTTATTGTACTCACCCTGGCAACTGCTGCTCATCTTTGCGCCCAGACCAAACATCCTTTTACGTTTGAAGACATGATGGCGCTCCAGCGGATCGGCGGTCCGGCAATCTCCCCGGACGGCAAGTGGGTGCTGTTCACGGCCATGGAGGTAAACCTCAAGGAAAATACGCGCACCAACCACATCTGGGTGGTCCCGGTGGCGGGAGGAGAGGCGGTGCGCCTGACGTCCGGGCCGGCGGGCGAGGCGGGCGCGCACTGGTCGCCCGACGGCAGGAAATTTCTCTTCGTAAGCGCCCGCGGCGGCAGTTCGCAGGTCTGGGTCGCGGATTTTGACGGCAATTCCGGCAAGCTGACCGGAAGTCCCAGGGCCATTTCCAGCATCTCCACCGAAGCTGACGGAGCAATCTGGTCGCCCGACGGCAGGAACATTCTCTTCACCTCGCAGGTCTATCCCGGCTGCGCTGACGATCTATGCAACAAATCCAGCGACGAAGCGCGCGCCGCCTCCAAGGTAAAGGCCATGGTCTTTACCCGCCTGTTTTTCCGCCACTGGTCCAGTTACACGCATTTCAAGCGCACCCACCTGTTTGTGGTGCCGGCGGAGGGCGGAGTGGCCAAAGACATCACTCCGGGCGATCACGACGTTCCACCCTTCAGCCTGGGCGGGCAGGACCTTTACACCATTTCGCCCGACGGCAAGGAAGTCGCCTTCACCAGCAACATAGATGAAGTGGAGGCCACCAGCACCAACAATGAGATCTTCGTTGTACCCATCACCGGAGGCCAGCCCAGGAAACTCAGCACCAGCCCCGGCAGTGATTCCACGCCGCTCTACTCCCCGGACGGCAGGTATCTGGCCTGGCGCATGCAAACGCGCGCGGGCTATGAGAGCGACCGCTTCCGGCTGGTGATCTATGACCGCAAAACGGGCCAGATCCAGAATCTGACGGAAGGCCTGGACCGCTGGGTGGAGAACTTCGCGTGGACCCCGGATTCAAAGACCATCTACTTCACCTCGGAAGACAAGGGCGATCTGCCCATCTACAGGCTGGAAATCGATAAACCAAATCAGGCGCAGGAGATCACGCGCGGGGCCAACGACGAACTGCAAATCAGCCCTGACGGAAAAACGCTGGTTTTCAGCCGCATGTCCATCCAGGCGCCGAATGAGATTTACAAGCTGTCGGTGGGCAACAACAAACCCGAGCAACTCAGCCACGTTAACGATCCGGTGCTGGTCAAGGTCTTCATGCAGCCGCTGGAGCCTTTCTGGTTCAGCGGCGCGGGCGGTACAAAAGTGCAGGGCTTCCTGCTCAAGCCTCCCTACTTCAAAGAGCAGCGTAAATATCCGGTCAAGTTCCTCATCCATGGCGGTCCCCAGGGCCAGTGGGGGGACGAATGGACCTATCGCTGGAACGCGGAACTCTTTGCCGCCGATGGTTACGTTGTCATCATGATCAACCCGCGCGGCTCCACCGGCTACGGGCAGACCTTTATTGACCAGATCAACGGCGATTGGGGCGGCAAGCCGTATGTGGACCTGATGAACGGCCTGGATTACGCCGAAAAAAACTTCGCATTTATTGACAAGGACCGCGAGTGCGCGCTGGGCGCCAGCTATGGCGGCTACATGATTGACTGGATCCTGGGCCACACCAACCGCTTCAAGTGCCTGGTCTCCCATGACGGCATGTTCAATACGGAGTCGGCGTACGGCACCACGGAAGAGCTCTGGTTTCCCGAATGGGAGTTCAAAGGCACGCCCTGGACCAACCGCGCCATGTATCGCAAGTGGTCGCCGCATCTGTTCGCCAGCCGGTTCAAGACGCCCACCCTGGTGGTGCACGGCCAGCTCGATTACCGTCTTGACGTGTCAGAGGGCTTTCAACTGTTCACCACTCTGCAAAGGCTCAAGGTCCCGTCGAAAATGCTGTACTTCCCTGATGAGGGCCACTTTGTGCTGAAGCCGCAGAACAGCCGGCTCTGGTACAACACGGTCAATGGCTGGGTAAGCCAATACGTGCACTGATCGCGCGCTGCCGGGAGCACGGGAGGGCATGGCCGCAGAGCCATGTGCCGGCGCATGCCGGCGGCCGCGGAGCAGCGGCTGGACCACGCGACCGGGATGTTAAAATTTCTCCCGTGCTCAAATTCACGCTGATCACTTGTGCACTCTCACTGGCCGTTGCGGCCGCGGGACAGCAGGCGGCAAAGCCTGCCCAGTCGCCCGGGCCCTCCTCACAGGGCAGCCAGCAGGGCAAACCGCAGGTCAAGCTGACCTACTTGAACGTGTGCACGCCCTCTGCCGAAGAGCAGGCGGAAATCAAAAGCGCGTTTGCCCGGGTGAGCGGCAGACCCGCGCTGGGACGGGATTTTGAAATTTCCCGCGGGCGGACCACCATGGAGAATTCGGAAGATTCACGGTTTGTCCGGCTGCGCCGCGATCTGGCGCCGGAGTCGCCGCTGATGACAGCGCAATACTCCATGAGCGCCGACCCGGCCAATACCATTGAGACCCTTGTCCTGCGCATGCGTGATCCCAAACAATTCCACGAGCTGTCGCTGGAAGACAGGGTGTCCACGGAGGCCGCGCCACCCACTACGGTGCTGGGAGTGGACACGCCGGTCAGCCGCATTCGCCTGGAGAGGTTCAGCAAGAATTCCATTGTGCTGGCGCGGTGCCAGGACGCTGACCAGAGCGCGTATGAGCCTCTTTTCCGCGAAGCCTCGGACATTATGGCGCGCTACCGCAAATTGCTGGAACTGCGCACCGCGTTTCGCGCTGACATCAACTGGTTGAACGGCAAGCCGGCCCGGCATCCCGCCGGCGGGCCGGCTGCTCCGAAGAAGCGCCGCTGATCCGGGTGTGTAACCAACTTGAAGGTGAAGAATCTACTGACCTATGGAAAATTCTGTTCGCGATACTGTGATTCTTGGCACAGGATGTGCCGGCCTCACCGCCGCCATCTACGCTGCGCGCGCCAATCTGAAGCCGCTGGTGATTGAAGGCCACGAACCCGGCGGCCAGCTCTCGCTGACAACGCTGGTCGAAAATTTTCCCGGCTTCCCTGAAGGCATACAGGGGCCGGAGCTGATCGAGAACATGCGCAAGCAGGCGGCTCGTTTTGGCGCCGAATACATGAGCGGCCATCTGCACAAGGCCGACCTGGCGCAGCGCCCCTTCAAGCTGGATTTCGGCGGCGGCAAGACCTTGCACACGCGCACCCTGATCATCGCCAGTGGGGCCTCGGCGCGCTGGCTGGGACTGCCCAGCGAGCAGGCGCTGATCGGACACGGCGTTTCATCCTGCGCCACATGCGACGGTTTTTTCTTCAGCGGCAAACCGATTACGGTGATCGGCGGCGGCGACTCCGCCATGGAAGAAGCGCTCTTCCTGACCCGCTTCGCCACCAGGGTCACGGTCATTCATCGCCGCGACCATTTCCGCGCGTCAAAAATCATGCTGGAGCGCGCCCGCAAGCACGAAAAGATCGAGTTCCTGACGGACACCGTTGTGGAAGAAGTCCAGGACGTGGCTGCCAAAGAAGTGACGGCGCTGAAGTTGCGCAACACAAAGAGCGGCAAAGTCTGGGACCTGCCCACCAGCGCCATGTTCCTGGGAATCGGACACGAACCCAACGCCAGGATGTTTACCGGGCAGCTCGACATGGATGCCGACGGCTACCTGAAAACCCGGGACTTCATAATGACTAACGTGCCCGGCGTCTTTGCCTGCGGCGACGTGCAGGACCGCCGCTACCGCCAGGCGATCACCGCCGCCGGATCGGGCTGCGCCGCGGCCATTGAGGCCGAGAAGTTTCTGGAAGAACACGGGCGCTGAAGGATCGGGCCATGGCGGGCGATCGGGTCCCTTGCGTGATCGAGCGCGTGCTTTTCAATTGCGAACCTGGTGCTCACTTGTGTTACAAACATATGTTTGCCCACTATGTCTGATTCCACTGTCATCTGTTGCCCCGAGGGACCGTGCTGAGGGCCGCATTCATTTCTCTTTCTGAAAGTAAATCCATCCGCTCCGCCGCGGAAAAGACCTGGGTCGGGCAGCGGCTCTCCCGCCGTTTTGTCGCCGGAACCACCGTGGAAGACGCGCTGGCGGCAACCCGGGCCATGAACGCCATTGGCTTGAGCGTAAGCGTGGACAACCTGGGCGAAAACGTGACCAACGCCGAGGAAGCCCGGCACAGCGCGCAGCTCTACCACCAGATGCTGGACCGGATGAGCGAGCAGGGGCTGAACGCCAACGTGAGCCTCAAGCTGACGCACATGGGGCTGGACGTGGACGAAGCCATGGCGTACGAAATTGCTTCCGGCCTGGTGCAGCACGCGGCGCGGATCAGGAACTTTGTCCGCGTGGACATGGAAGGCTCGGCATACACCCAGAAGACCCTGGATTTCGTTCGGCGCCTGCACCGGCAGCCGGAAAATGCCGGCCACGTGGGCGCGGTGATCCAGTCGTATCTCTACCGCAGCGAGAAGGACGTGGAGCAGCTCATCGCAGATGGGATTCGCGTCCGGCTTTGCAAAGGCGCCTACAAGGAGCCGCCGGACATCGCTTTTGAGAAAAAGACTGAGACCGATGCGAACTACGTCAAGCTGATGAAGATGCTGCTCCGGAGCGGCACGTATCATGGCATCGCCACGCACGACGAAAACATGATCCGGGCGACCATCGATTTCGCGCAGAAAGAAAAAATCCCGGCTTCGGCGTTCGAATTCCAGATGCTCTACGGCGTCCGGCGCGACCTGCAGCAGAAGCTGGTGAAAGAAGGCTGGCGCTGCCGCGTGTACATCCCCTTTGGCACGGAATGGTACCCCTACCTGATGCGGCGGCTGGCGGAGCGTCCGGCGAATGCGGTGTTTATTTTGAAGAATCTGTTCCGCTGACATGGCGTCGCGGATTAACGCAGCTCCTGGACCGCGAAGAGCGCTAAGAGCACGAATTACTTCTTCCGCAGCTCCTCCAGCGGATACTTTGTCCCGCGCCACGTAATGCCGCCATCGCGGATTGCCAGGCAGGCAGAGCGCAGGGTGGCAAACAGAAAAAGCCCGGCGCCGATGGGATAGGTGAGAAAAAGCAGCGGGGAGATGCCGGTGTACAGGAACATTCCAACGTAGGTCGCTGCGATCATGGAAACCGAGACGAAAAATCCGGCCTTGGCCCACCCCGGCGCAAGCAGCAGGCCCACAAAGGGCCAGACTCCGAGGAAGAGCAGCACAAAACAAACCCCCACCGCCAGGCTGATGCGAAAGCGCAGATAGGCAAACAGATTTTTGCCAAGGTTGCGGACCACCCCCATGGCGCCTTCCGCCCAGCGAAGCGTCACCAGGTCCCGGCCAAAGACGTTGTTCTGGCGGAAGCCATGCAACTTCACTGCTTCGCCCAGCTTCATGTCGTCAAGCACCTCCAGGCGCAACCCGGCATAAGTTCCGATTGCCTCATACGTCGTACGCCGGACCAGATTGAACGCCCCAACGCCGATATGGTCTTTGGCTCCGGGATCGGAGACCCTCCATGGCCGGTGCGCGAAATTAAACATGGCCTGAAAGAACGGGATCATGATGCGCTCGCCCCAGGTCTGCATCAGGACCGTTGGAAACAGCACCAGGTGATCCACTCCGGTTTTCCCCGCGTAGTGCAGCGCCCGGCGCAGTGAATCGCTGCGGAAGACGCAGTCGGCATCAGTAAACAGGATCCATTCTCCGGTCCCCTGCCGCGCCCCAAGCCACATGGCATGGGTCTTGCCCAGCCATCCGGCAGGAAGCTGGTGAACGTGCACCACGCGGAGCCGGCCGCCGGATTCAGCTCCGGCCGCCAGACGCTCCAGGATCTCGCCGGTGGAATCCGTTGAGCGGTCATTGACGGCGATGACCTGATATTCGGGGTAGTCCAGGCGCAGCAACGAGCGCAGTGCCGGCTCTATGGCGGCTGCCTCGTTGCGGGCGGGAACCACAATGGTCAGCGAAGGCAAGGCCCCCTCTTGCGGAGGGTTCCATTGCGGTTTGGCGATGTCGGCAATGCGTCCGAAATGGAATGCCGCCTCCAGCACCGGCACAAGCCATATCACCGCCAGCAGCAGGCCCGAGATCCAGTAAAACCAGATCATGCGGCGGCAGATCGCAGGCGCGGGGCAAAACGCGCGCCATAAAGGAACAAGACGCCTGACAACGCCGCCGCCACAAAGGCCGCGGTGAAAGCCGTGGTCAGCGAGCTGCGGTGCGAAATCCAGCCGATCAATGTGGGTGAAACCGCGTCCCCCAGGGCATGGATCATGAAAGTGTTGACGGCCAGCGCCGAAGAGCGGATGCCGGCGTTCACCGAGTTGACCACGGCGGTGTTGGAAGGTCCCGTGCAAATCAGGAGCGCAAAGACGGCCATAAAAATCGCCGGGAACAGAAGCGCGCCTCTGGAATAAATGGCCAGGACCATCAAAGGTACGCCGGCCAGCATGGAAATGCCGGAGAACGAGTAATACGCGCCGTCATGCCGTTTCAGCATGCGGTCGCCCATCCAGCCACCCAGCAGGGTGGCCACAATGCCGTTGAAAAGCGTAATGAGTCCAAACACGGCATTGGCTTTGTCCAGGGGAACGTGACGCACGCGCTCCAGAAATGTAGGGATCCATATCTGGAGACCGCCGACCGCAAAGGTGTACATGGCCATCCCCAGACTGGCGGTGAGGAAGGCGGGGTTACGGAAAAGGCCCACGAGCGTGGAGCGTTCAGGAGAGAAGTCGGTTGATTCCGTCTGGCCGCGCGCGGGCTCCGGCAAAAGCCACAATAACAGCGCCAGCGCGAAGCCGGGAACGCCGGCGATCATGAAAGGCATTCGCCAGCCAAAGTGGTGGCCGAAATATCCTCCCACCAGGTAGCCGGCCGCGCTGCCCACGGGCAGGGCCAGATAAAAGATGGAAAGCATCCGCCCGCGTTTTTCAACCGCAAAGGAATCGGCGATCAGCGTGGGAGCGATGGTGGCGTAGCTGGCTTCGCCTATGCCGACGATGGTGTGCCGCAGCAGGAGCTGCCAATAATCGTGGGCGAACCAGGTCAGCAGGGTGAAACCGCTCCAGATGAGAATGCCCACCACCACGATGTTCTTGCGGGGAAAGCGGTCGCCCAGCCAGCCTACGCAGGGCGCCGCGATCATGTAACAGAAAAAGAACGCGCTGCTCAGGATGCCGATCTGCGTGTCGGTGACCTTGAATTCGCGCTGCACCAGCGGCTGCACCGCGAACAGCACATTCCGGTCAACGTAATTCAGCAGGTTCAGGCCGGTCACCACGGCCAGCATGGCATAAGGATAGGTTTTGCGCGGCATTGGGTTGAGGCATTATACCCGGCAGGCGCTCCGCAATATGCCGGGCGGAGGAACTCTATTTGCGTGAATCGCGCAGATACGCACCGGCAGCCGTGGCCGGTTGCTTCAGGGTGAGCTTTGGTGTCGCAGAGGGGGTTTGACTGAAACAACGGCACGCAATGAACAAAACCGGCAAAAGGACTTTCATTGGCACATCCGGTTGATATTTGTATGAGCGACGGGCGCTGAAGACAAGTTAAAAATTGTTGGCGGCGCGGAGGCGGACTGTCCCGCAGTTACTTTTTGGGCCGCGGCCAGCGCGCTTCCACGGTGGTTCCGATCCCGCCGCGAGGACGAAAAACGCCTTTGACGATCGTCCATTTGGGTTTGCAGGCGCGGACCACATCTTCCAAAACGCGATTGACGACATTTTCCTGGAAGATCCCGAGATTGCGGAATTCCGTCAGATATTCCTTCAGCGACTTCAATTCCAGGCAGAGCTTGTCCGGCATATAGCGGATTTCCAGCACGCCGAAATCCGGCAGCCCGGTTTTCGGGCACACCGAGGTGAACTCCGGCACGTCAATCACAATTTCGTAGCCGGGAAACTGGTTGGGCCAGGTGTCAATCTCCGGAAAGCGATGGCTGAGCCCGGCTTTGGCGTGGTGTTCGGTATAGCCCGTACGGTTAGACATTTAGGATTATTGTAACAACTGAAAATTCCGCCAGCGCCCTGATGCGTGACTGCATCAGCCCGGATTTCTGAAGATGGCGGCGCCGGAATTGTAACTGAGTTGCGGTCTGAGGCATCTAAGGGACAAGGTCATCCGTTTCAAGTTGTAAATTCTGGTTCTCCAGCGCGGAAACCGGTGGATTTGTGCGTCCCGCGGGGGGCGCTTGTTTATACTAAAAAGTTTGCAGATGGCGAGACAACGCAAGAACGGTTCAGAGCGCCGGCGGCTGCTCAGCGTGCTGCTGATTGTGGTGGCGGCCGTGGTCCTGTTTTCCGGGTGGATGCGGCTGCGCAACACCGTGGTGGCGGTGCGCGCGGAGAATGTAACCCGCCAGGACATTGCCAGCGTGATTTCCACCAACGGAAAAGTCGAGCCGCAGAGAAATTTTGAGGCGCACGCACCGGCGCCGGCCACGGTGAAGCGGGTGCTGGTCAAGGAAGGCGACCGCGTGAAGTCCGGGCAGCTTCTGGTTGAACTGGACGACGCGGATGCGCGCGCGCAGGCAGCCAGGGCGCTGGCCCAGCTGCGGGCCGCGGAAGCCGACATGCAAGCGGTGAAATCGGGGGGCACGAACGAAGAAGTCCTGACCACACGCGCCGAGCTTGCCAAGGCGCAGGCCGAGCAGGACGAGGCGCGGCGTAATTTGAAGGCCGTGGAGCGGTTGCAACAGAACGGAGCGGCGTCGCCGGCCGAGGTGGAAGCCGCACAAAACCGCGTGAAGAAAGCGGACGCGGACGCTCAACTGCTCCAGTCCAAGCTGACCAATCGTTTTTCGTCCCCGGAAGTGGCCAAGGTCGAGGCAAATGTTGCG
>DATIWA010000771.1:0-6478 GCA_035465515.1 Candidatus Limnocylindrales bacterium
GCTGGTTGAAAAAAGAAGGTTATTCCACTAACATAAACGCCTGATGTTACTGACTGTCTCCAACATGGCCATGTGCTGTCACACCATGGGCATGCGTGTGTTCACCGCGAGGCAGACAGGGTCATAGAGAAAATTCATTCAGCAATTTTCAAACCCGCTGCCTCAGGGCAGCGGGTTTGTGCTTTTGGCCCGTGTTTGCCGGCAGCAGAAAAGCGAGCAAGAAAATGAGCACAGCCGTGAATTACCAACTGCGATGTCGTGAATGCCAGACCACCTGGGGCAACCAGCCGGTTTCCTTCTGCCAGAACTGCTTTGCTCCGCTGGAGGTCGCCTATGATCTGGCGGCGATCAAAAAACAGGTCAGCCGCGAGGAGATTGCCCGCCGTCCCGCAAACCTGTGGCGCTACAAAGAGCTGCTGCCCCTGCCCGAAGCCTATGACGCTTCCCTGCCGGTGGGCTTCACGCCGCTGGTCAAGGCCCCCACGCTGGGCCAGAACTTTGGCGCGAAATCGCTTTATCTCAAGAACGACTCGGTGTGCTTCCCCACGCTCAGCTTCAAGGACCGCGTGGTGGCGGTGGCGCTGACGCAGGCGCGCAACTTCGGCTTTGAAGTGGTGAGCTGCTCTTCCACGGGCAACCTGGCCAACGCCGTGGCGGCGCAGGCGGCGCGCGGCGGGTTCAAGGCATGCGTTTTCATTCCCTCTGACCTGGAACCGGCCAAAATTCTGGGCACCGGGATTTACGGCGCACAGATCGTGCGGATCGCCGGCAACTACGATCACGTGAACCGTCTGTGCTCGCAGATCGCCGACAAACATCGCTGGGGATTCGTGAACGTGAACCTGCGCCCGTATTACGCGGAAGGGTCGAAGACCGTCGGTTATGAGATCGCCGAGCAGCTGGGCTGGCGCCTGCCGGACAACGTTGTGGTGCCAATGGCGGGCGGGTCGCTGATCGGCAAGATCAGCAAGGCTTTCAGGGAACTGATTGAATTGGGGCTGGTGGACGCGAAAGACGTAAAGTTCTTTGGCGCGCAGGCCACGGGCTGCAGCCCGATCAGCGCGGCGGTAAAAGCCGGGCGCAGCGAGATTGAGCCGCAGAAACCGGCGACGATTGCCCGTTCGCTGGCCATCGGCAACCCGGCGGACGGCTACTACGCGGCGAAGATGATCGCCGCCAGCGGCGGCTGGGCGGAAGATGCCAGCGACCCGGAGATCGTGGACGGCATCGCGCTTCTGGCCGAGAGCGAAGGCGTATTCACGGAGACCGCGGGCGGCGTTACCGTCGCTTGCGCCCGCAAGCTTTACGCGCAGGGCCGCATTGCGCCGGGTGAGACCACGGTGCTCTGCATCACGGGCAACGGGCTCAAGACCACCGACGCGCTGGCGGGACGCTCTGAGGCTGCCGAGCCGATTGCGCCTAAACTGGCGGCCTTTGAGGAATATCTGGAGCGCGAGCTGGAATTCGCGCCGGCAGCCGGAGGCGCGCGATGAAGGTAACGGTTTCCATTCCCACGCCGCTGCGCCGCCACACCGAAGGCCTGGACGAGTTCGAGTGCGCGGCCGGCAACATCAACGAACTGCTGGACGCGCTGAGCAACCGCTTCCCCGAACTGAAGCAGCACCTGCGCGACGAAAACGGCAAGGTACGGCGGTTCATCAATATTTACGTGAACGACGAGGACATCCGCTTTCTGGGCGATTACAAATTCGCGGATGGAGACGAGGTCACACTGGTGCCGTCCATCGCGGGCGGGTAGCGAAGGAGCGAGGAGAGCCAAGACACGACGAACGGTTGATCGCCCTCATCGCGCACGATCGGTAGCGGCCTGCAAAGCTCACCGCCGAGGCGCCAGGGCAGGGCCGGGAATGTTTGGTAGAACGAAGGGCCTCAGGATTCCTGAGGCCCTTTGCCATTTCCGTGTTTTTACGCGCCGGCTACTTGTTTGCGGCCGCCTTCAGTTCCTTCTGGGCAAAGTACCAGTCCGTCACGCGCAGATCGCCGCCGTTCTTCACGCGCGCCTCGGCTTCCTGCTTGGTCTGCGGCGGTGGGACGATCACCGGCTTGCCGGGCGTCCAGTTGGCCGGGGTGGAGCAGGCGTTGGCGTCGGCGGTCTGCAGAGCGTCGAAAACCCTGATGATTTCTTCGATGTTCCGGCCCAGGGAAAGCGGGTAATAGAGCAGGGCGCGAATGATTCCCTTGGGGTCAATGAAGAAGACGGCGCGGACGGCAGCGGTGTCACTGACCGCTTCATGCACCATGCCGAAGCCGGCGGCCACTTTCTGGTCGAGGTCAGCGACGACCGGAAAATCCACCGTCACCCCGAAGTTCTGCTCGATGTTGCGCAGCCATGCGATGTGCGCGGGCACGGAGTCCACGGAAACGCCGATCAACTGCACGTTGCGCTTCTGAAATTCCTGCTGGCTGCGGGCGAACTCCACGAACTCGGTGGTGCAGACCGGAGTGAAATCAGCAGGGTGCGAAAACAGGAGCACCCACTTTGCGCGGGACGTGTAGTCGCTGAGGCGGATTACGCCCTGGGTGGATTTGGCCTGGAAATCCGGGGCGGGTTCATTGATGCGCGGGAATCGTCGTTCGGTAGCCGGCTGGGTCATGGTTCGTCTCCAAAGAAGTAATCAGTTGCGCGAAATCGTCTGTCCGGGCTCCGGCGACCGCACCGACGATGAGCAGCGCGGGCGCCTGAATGCCGATGGCAAAGGGCAGGTCGGCCACGGACATGAAGCAGACCTGCTGGGATGCGCGTCCGGCGTTTGAGACCAGGGCGCACGGAGTGTTGCAGTCCACGCCTGCCTGCGTCAGGTCGCGCGCGGTCCGCCCGTAGTCGGGGCCGGGCATGTAAACAGCGAAGGTGGAGCGTTGCGGATCCACACCCTCCAGGCCAAGCCGTTGCGGGCCGCAAGTGTGGCCGGTGAGGACCACAAGCGCGGAAGCACTGCGCCGGTCGGTCAGGGTAATTCCCGCGGCGGCGGCCGCGGCTGAGGCGGCGGTGATGCCGGGAACAACTTCAAAGTCCACGGAGGCGCGGCGCAGCGCGTCCAGTTCTTCTCCCAGCCGCCCGAAGACCGCAGGATCACCGGACTTGAGCCGGACCACGACTTTGCCGTTTTCCGCGTGCCAGACCAGCAGGGCGTTGATGCGCTCCTGCGTCACGCCATGGCGGCCGCAGCGCTTGCCCACATTGATGACCTCTGCCAATGGGCCGGCAAGGGCCAGTATTTCCGGAGTGACCAGATCATCGTGCAGCACAACATCGGCACGACCAAGCAACGCGGCCGCTCTGGCGGTCAGCAGGTCGGCCGGCCCCGGGCCCGCCCCCACGATGTAAACCTTTTTGGGCATACTCAGGCGGATTTCTTTGCCGTCCGCTCCTCTTCGATCCATTGTTCAACGGCCCTGACCAGGCGAGGGATAAGCTGTTCCACGCCTCCCACCATGTTCAATCCCTCGTGCTGATGTTCTCTCAACGCTTGTCTGAAGCCGGCTTCCAACCTGGTTTTTTCCATATTCTGCATGTTCCTCTCCAATGGTGGTCTGCTCTACACAAAGTTTTTGAGCACCGCAGAGCGGCAAGAGATGCAACAATTCTTTGCGCCGCGCGCCCGCGGGCAGCGCCGTGCGCAGCATGGCCCGCATGCGGCCCAGCCATGCGTTCCACGGCCCATATTCCGGGCCATACTCCACTTCCAGCTTTTTGCGGACCTGCTGCGCGAGGGCCGGGCTATGCCCTCCGGTGGATATGGCAATCTGGAAATCACCGCGGCTGACGACGGCGCCGGCGTAAAAATCGCAATATGGCGGATCGTCCACCGCGTTGCAGAGCGCGCCGGAGCTTCTGGCTTCGTGATAGACGGCACGGTTGACCGCGTCTGAACTGGTGGCCGCAATCACCAGGAAGTAACCGGATGCCATGCCTGGCTGGTATTCGCCGGCCAGATGCCGCAGGCGGCCCTGGTCTACCCAGAGGCGGAGGCGATCGGTGAGCTGTGGAGCGATGGCCGTAACGTCAGTGGCGGAGCGCAGCACGGCTTCAATTTTCTGCTCGGCCACCTGGCCTCCGCCAACCACCAGGACCTTGTGGCCTTCGAGTTTCAGAAAGATCGGATACAGAGCCATGTCAGCCCTCCAGTCCGTGCGGCACGCGGCCGGGCGAAGGGTCGCGCGCGACCGCGGGAATGTGTTCGCCGGCCAGAAACGAGCGCAGCTCAGGATCGGTGTGGCGGGCAAAAAAGCGGCGCAGGTTTTCCCCCGGCTCACGGCGAAGCAGATAACTGCGCAGGAGGCGCTCGATGGCGTCCGGCACCTCATCCGCCGGGCAACGATAACCGATGGGCCGGCCGAAGGCGGCATGTTCGCCGACGGCGCCGCCGAGACAGAAGTAGTAGGCATCCTGCAAACGGCCGCCGGCTTTGATCTTTTTTCCTTCCAGGCCGATATCGGCGATGCGGTGCTGGCCGCAGCTGTTGGGGCATCCAGTCACGTTGATCTTGAGCTGCTGATCGAAACCGGGAAGCAGGTCTTCAAGCTCCTCGACCAGCCAGCGCGTGAAAGATTTGGTTTCCGTGATGGCCAGCTTGCAGAATTCAGTCCCGGTGCAGGCGACGGCGCCGCGCCAGAAAGCTGAGGCGGCCACTGGCAGCCCGGCATTCTCCAGAGACTGCGCCACGGCCGCGACCTGGGTCCGGGGCACATTGACGATCACCAGGTTTTGCGTGCTGGTGGTGCGCAGCTCTCCGGAACCGAAACGGTCCGCCAGATCGGCGACAATGCGCAGTTGCTGCGGGGTAATCCGGCCGCGCAGCACGGCAGCGCCAACATAAAAAAGGCCGGGTTGTTTTTGCGCGTGCACGCCGGCATGGTCGCGGAAGATATCAGCCGGGACCTGTTCGGGTTCGGCGGGGTCCAGAGCGAAGCCCAGGCGGCGTTCAATCTCCCGCAGGAAGGTTTCAGCAGTCCAGCCATGCTGAAGAAAAAGAAATTTCAGCCGGGCGCGCTCGCGGTTCTCACGCAGGCCGTCGGCTTCGCGAAAAATCTCACTGACGGCGCGGGTGACGGGCATCACCTGCTCCCAGCGGACAAAGGCGTTGAGCCGGACGGCAAGATGCGGGTCGGTGGAGAGGCCGCCGCCCACGCGCAGCGAAAAACCGGTTTCCTGCCGGACGTCGCGCTCGCGGCGCACGGCGGTGAAGGCAAGATCGTTGATCTCCGGATAGCAGCACCAGTCGCGGCAGCCGCTGATGCTCATCTTGTATTTGCGCGGGAGATTGTAAAACTCGGGATTGCCGACCAGGCTTTGCGTGGCTTCATGGACCAGGGGCGAGGCGTCACAGAGTTCGTTGGCGTCGAGCCCGGCCAGAGGACAGCCGGTAATGTTGCGCGGAACATCGCCGCAGGTGGCCATGGAGGTAAGGCCTGCGTCAAAGAGCGCCTGAAGCACGTCAGGCAGATCTTCCACGGCGATCCAGTGCAATTGAATGTTCTGGCGGACGGTGATGTCGGCCGAGCCGCGCGCATATTTTTCCGAGAGGCCGGCGATGACGCGGAGCTGACGAGAGGTCACAAAGCCGTTCGCCAGACGGATGCGCAGCATGAAATACGGCACGGCCTTGCCTTCACCATTCGCGCCGCCAACGACTCCGGCGCCATCGCCCTGCGTATAGACGCCCCACCAGCGAAAGTAGCTCTTGATCCAGGCCTCGGGAACAGCGGCGTATCCACCGCGGGCGAAGCTGCGGATTTCGTCAAGACACTCCCATGGGTTCTTTTCGCGCTTGAGGCGCTCCGCGCGCTGGGCTTTGGTCTCTTTCAACGGTCCGGTCTGCGTACTCATGGTCTTCCCTGCCTTGCTCTGTCTGGTTCCAGTTCGTTTTGCGCCGGCATGCAAAAGCCGAAAAACACCGCAAAAACAAAAAGCCCACTGCCGCTCTGGCAGTGGGCTGATTCCTAAAGTTTAAATGCGAATTAGGCAGCAGCTTCAATAGCCAGAGACACGGCAGTTGCCATACAGCAGCAACACATACACATGTTCTGGCGATCGATTCGCATGGAGAGGTACCTTAAAGCAGTCAGCGGCGGTCTGTCAAGCAAAGGCTGAAGGCCTGTTGTTAGCACATGAAATGTCCGGTGAGCGAGGCGAAGGGGTAGAGAGGATGAAGGGTATGGGAACTCCATCCCAGAGCGGAGAAACCCGGCAGACGGAAGCCGCGTTTTCGCTTGACTTTCGCTGGCAGTTCCCGTTACATAGAGCGGGAGAGCCGGCGCAAGCAGCAGGCGTCGTTTGCTTTCCGGCAGTTCTGAGGTTTCCAAGTACGGTTTGATCATCCCGCCCCCCAGGGCGGGATTTCGCCTTTTCTGGGCTAATGGAAATGGGCCCATCCCCGGGGTTGATTCGTGTAAGTCTTTTAGATTCGGGGATGGCGGGGACAGGGGGTGGCCCGGCTGCTCGGTACAAACCGGGCGG
>DATIWA010000772.1:0-4885 GCA_035465515.1 Candidatus Limnocylindrales bacterium
GCCGCCACCATCGTGGCCGTGGCGCTTTATCTTTCGACGGCGTTCTCCTTCAGCGCCGCCCGCATCTGGATGGAGACGCGCTTCGCTTTCGCCTTCGCTCTGTGGCAGCGCTTCCAGGACTGGAGAGCGGCGCGGGCCAAAAAGAAGGCCCAGAAAGAAGTTGACCGCCGCAACGGCGCGGAGCGCAGGACCGCTCCCGCTGTCCCCGCCGCCGAACTCGTGACGGCCCGCCGCCCTGATCCTCAGCCTGTTCCGCCGAAAAGCGGGCTCGAGCGCACCTTCGAAGAAAGCGCCCAGCCCGTGGCCCAGCTCACGCCGGCCAATGCTGTCGCAGGCGCGCAGGAAGCCGAGTCTTCCATTAACTCGCGGGCGGACCTGGAGCGTAAGAGCAAGACGCAAATGCCGAAGATCGCGGCCGGCGGCTACAAACTGCCGCCCACGTCCCTGCTGCAACGCGCTGAAGGCCACCAGGCAGTGAATGAAGAAGAACTCAAAGATCTGGCGCAGGTGCTTACCGAGAAATGCGCCGAGTTCGATGTGCTGGGCACAATCACGCAGATCAACCCCGGCCCCGTGGTCACCACCTATGAGTTCAAGCCGGAAGCGGGCGTGAAATACAGCCGCGTCACCAGCCTCTCCGACGATCTCTGCCTGGCCATGCGGGCGGAAAGCATCCTGATCGAACGGATGGCGGGAAAATCCACCGTCGGCATTCAGGTGCCCAATCACCAGCGGGAAACCATCTGGCTGCGCGAGATGGTGGAGTCGCAGGAATTCATCGGAACCCGCTCCAAGCTGACGCTGGCCATGGGCAAGGACATTAATGGGCGGATGATCACCGCCGACCTGGCCAGCATGCCGCACCTGCTTATCGCCGGCTCAACCGGATCGGGCAAAAGCGTCGCCATTAACGCCATGATCATGTCCATCCTGTACAAGGCCACGCCGGAACAGGTCAGGCTGATTCTGGTTGACCCCAAGCGGCTGGAGCTGGGAATTTATGAGGGCGTGCCGCACCTTTACGTGCCCATCATTACCGAGCCCAAGCTGGCGGCCAATGCGCTGCGCAACGCGGTCCGCGAGATGGAGCGCCGCTTGAAGGTGCTGGCGGAAAAAGCGGTCCGCAACATCGAGCAGTACAACAGGCTGTTCGAGAAAGAAACGCCCAGCCTGTTCGAGGAAGAAAACAACGAGCACAAGCCGCTGCCCTACATCGTAATCATCATTGACGAGCTGGCTGACCTGATGATGCTCGACCAGTCGAACGTGGAGGAATCCATCACACGCCTGGCGCAGATGGCGCGCGCCGTGGGAATCCACCTGGTGCTGGCGACCCAGCGGCCTTCCGTGGACGTGATCACCGGCTTGATCAAGGCGAATTTCCCCTCCCGCATCTCCTTCCGGGTGGCCACCAAGATCGACTCGCGCACCATTCTGGATTGCAACGGAGCGGAGTCACTGCTGGGCAAGGGCGACATGCTCTACCTGCCTTCAGGTTCGGCGCGCGTGCATCGCGTTCATGCGCCCTACACCACGGAAAAAGAGATCCATGCCGTGGTTGAATTCTGGCGCTCGCAGGCCCAGGCGCAGTACGAGCAGAAGTTCCTGGAAGCCCCCAGGGAAGAGCGTGCCGGGTCCGGCGGCTCTGCCGATGGCGGCGGCGATGACGAGCACGATGAACTCTATCAGGATGCGGTAAAGCTGGTCATCGAGTTCGGCAAGGCCTCAACTTCATTGCTGCAACGACGCTTGCGCATCGGCTACGGGCGTGCCGCCCACCTGATTGACCTGATGGAAAAAGACGGCATTGTGGGCGCGGCCGACGGCCCCAAGCCGCGCGAGGTGCTCAAACGTCCTGACTGGCTGAGCGAAGTGGAAGAAGCTCTGCGGTAGTCACACCGCATCTTGACAAAAAATCCCTCGCCGTGTGCGAGGGATTTTCTTGTGCAGGCTGACTAGAAAGTAACGATCTTGCTTTTTTCCGCGCCAGAGGATCAACTTACCTTGCTCCACTTTTTCCCCCTATGACCGTCATTGAGCGGCGCAGATATGCCCGCTACGAATGTCACGTCGCAGTAGAAGTGCGAATTGCCGATGGCCCGGAGAGCTATCCCGGCACGCTCGCCGATATCTGTCTGGGCGGCTGCTATGTCTCGACCGTATCTCCCCTGCCGCCCGGCACGGTAGTCGAGTTGCTGGTCAAAACTCCGGAAAAGTCCGCCGCCATCGCCGGAAGGACGGTTACCTGTCTGCCTGGAAGCGGCATGGGCATAGAGTTCACGGCGGCGGCCAATGACCAGCAGGCGAACAGCGTGCGATCGCTGATTGACCTTCTGGAAGGCGGCTCGGAAAAGAGCGCCGGCGCAGCCGTTTGAAGGTTGCTTCATCTATAAACCTCCGCGCGGGTTGCCTTGGACCGCAGGAACCTCTCCTTACAGCCGTACATGTCCCGTTCGTACGTTGACCTACCTGCTCCAACGTAATTGCCCCCTGCCCTCCTGACGGTGGAACAATGTCGGCCAAAGGAGTACCGCAATGGCTGTTGAATTCAAGGAACGTCGCAGGTATCCGCGCTACCCCTGCGATACAGGAGTCCGGGTCCATCCCGAAAAGAGCAACGCCGGTTATTGGGGAACGTTATCCGACATTTCTTTGGGCGGATGCTACGTCTACACGTTTTCGCCGCTGCCTGTCGGGCAGGTTGTCACGCTGATCATCAAGGCCAACGATGCTGAAATCAGCATGGCAGGCAAAACCGTGAGCTCGCATCCCGGCGTGGGCATGGGGATTGCCTTCGGCGCCTTTGCCGGCACAGAAAGCGAGCAGCAGTTGAATGCGTATCTCGCATATCTGGCCAGCCAGCCAAGGGCGAAGGATTCCATCGCCGTGTTTCACTAGGCCGCAGCGGCCCGCATGGACCTCAGGGCAATCGCACCCAGGACCAGCACGGCGGCGATGATCGCGATCCATAAAACCACGGGATGACGTTCTGACCACGGCCGGTCGTCGGGGCGCCCGGTGTGTGCAGGGTTGGGGCTTTCCGTTCCCAGTTGCGCCAATGCGGCGTTGCTGTCCTTCTGAAACAGCTTGGCATAGTCGTAAACGGGGCGGTCAAGCTTTTCGTCGCCATAGTACAGCGTGAGTTGTAGCTGCGCGGGCGGGTTGAAATAGATGCGGCGTTCCAGTTGCTGCAGGCGCGCCCCGCGAATTTGCAGTGGCGGATCGTCGCCATTGTTGATTCTCACATCGAGCGTCTTCTGCCCGATCTCAGAGAACTCAACGTCCTGGTCGTCCGAGTCGATTTTCTGGCCGGCCCGCACCATGTGGATGCGGTTGATTTCGCCCGAGCCGATGTACTCGCCCTTCTCATTTCTGATCTCGACCTGACGGCGGAAGTTCGGCTGGCCGGGCGCGATGTCAAACAGGAGCTTTTCCACCGGAACGTTCTCCGGCACCTGAAACTTCAACAAGGTCTTATTGCCGTCCTGGCTCTGTTGCGGCGAGCTGTCCACGTCCCGCCACACGGCCTTCTGCTCTTCCCTCATCTCAGAAGCTGCGCCCTGAACGTCTTCCGGCTTGACCGGCCCGTCAATGGTGACCCGCAGATACCTGTAGGCGGAGCGCGGCAGCCGCAGCATGGTGTTGCGGCCAAGATTTTCCCTGGAAAGGTCGTACAGGATACTGTCCCCGAGCAAGGCCCAGTGCGGCGCGTGCAGATCGTCCTGGCCGTCCACGCGGGCGTGAGCGACAAAATTCTTTGTGTCCAGTGTAAGGTCCACGTGGTCGTATTCGGCCACACCGGTCATATCGATGAAAAACTGCGTTTTGCCTTCGATCACCGACTGTTGAAACACTGTGAGTCTCTTGTGCGCATGGTCGGTGCTGCCGCGCTCCACCACCAGCGCATACGGCGTTTCCGTCTGGCCGGCGTAGAGCCGCAAATCGCCGAGGTCAGGCCGGGCGTGCTTCCACACGGCCTCGTCGATGACCGCATAGTTCTGGCCGGCGTTCGCCGCCTGCACCGGTCTGTGGTATCTGAAGAAGGAAATCGAAGGGCCGGCAATAAGAATGATCGTCAAGAGGCGACTGAAAATTTTCATCGGATAGCTTCCCACAAATTACGATAAGGAACTTTGCGCACAAAGGGTCCGTGTTCAAATGGATTTGTCCGGCACGGCTTTGCTTGAGAGCTTGAGCCAGTCGCGATGGTAAATGTAAGAAATGCCCATCAAAACCACTCCGAGGGCGATGAAACTCAGGATACGGTAGCCCTGCTGCAAACTTGAAGTGTCAAACAGGAAGACCTTGCCGATGGTGAAGGCGATTAGCGCCAGCGCCTGCCAGCGGACAAAAGCTGAACGCCTCCAGAAGCCGAACAACATCATCCCGGCCCCGTAGAACAACCAGATCACGGAGTAACTGAGGTTACGGGCGAACTCGAGTTGCTGAGAGTGCGCGTACTGCGCGGGGTCGTAATGATAATATCCGTTCCCGATCTGCCGGTTGAAATAGTCGCTCGCCTCCAGACTCAGCGCGCGCAGGGCGAGCAGGTTCAGGGCGATTCCCGCGAGTTGGACAAAGGGCCTCTCGCGCCCGGAGGCAACCCGGTCTCCCGCGGCGACAATGCCGCCCAGAATCGCGATGGCCACCAGGTAGGTGGCGAAGCGGGCGTTGAACATCAGCTCTTCAACGTGGAAATTGTCGATGGCCAGCAGGCGAATGATGCCCAGCGAGAGCGTGATGCCGGCAAAATAGCGCAGGAAATCTGTCTGCGTTCTTACCGCGATGTAGAGCAGCACCGCGGACTCAATCAGCCAGCCCAGAGTAATCCAGTGCTCTTTCAACTTCAGCGGAATCGCAATGGTGATAAATGCGATGGCGATGG
>DATIWA010000773.1:0-2898 GCA_035465515.1 Candidatus Limnocylindrales bacterium
CGTGCTGGGCGTGAAGACCTCCTACGGCGCCGCGGTGATGATTCGCGACGAAGCCGACAGCGCCAAGCTCTCGATGTTCATGAAGTATGTCCCTGAAATTCAGGAGGCGCTGCCTCTGGCACCGGAAGACAGGCCTTCCATGCAGGGCCACAGCACTCCAATGGAAGTCATGGACACGCCTTTCCGCGCTGGCGACCTGCGCCACGGCTACCAGGCGGTGGCGGACAATCTTCCCAATGATGCGCGCATCCACCAGGAAAAAGGCACCAAGAAAATCTTCTTCAAGAACTTTATGGACGCGCGCGTGAACTATGTTGTGCTGCCGCTGGCCAGGCTGCTGATGCGCGACGACCAGGCAAGCCGGGCCTCCATGGACGGCTACATGGCCGCCGTGCTGATGCATGAGATCTGCCATGGGCTGGGACCGGCCTTCGCCCGCACCGCCACCGGACAGATGGACATACGGGCGGCGATTGGACCCGCGTATTCCGGGCTGGAAGAAGCCAAAGCCGACGTGGTTGGCCTGTTCGGGCTGAACTGGCTGATGGACAAGGGCGTGCTGCCCAAAGAGAGCGCGCCGGACGTCTATGCCTCGTACGTTGCCGGCATCTTCCGAACGGTGCGCTTCGGCGTGGCGGAGGCGCATGGCCGCGCCGAAATGATGGAGTTCAATTACCTTTCCGAACAGGGCGCGATCACACGCGATCCCAAGACCGGAAAGTACGTGGTCGATTACCAGAAAATGCCGGCCGCCATTGCCTCTTTGGCCAAAGAGCTTCTGGAAATCGAGGCCACGGGCGACCGGAACCGTGCCGAGCAATGGTTTAAGAAGTATGATTCCATGCCGGCTGAGTTAAAATCGGCCCTGGCGAACATCAAGGACGTCCCCGTGGACATTGATCCGGTGAGCGCTTTCGGCGAGCAGGTGCAATGATCAAAGAGATGCAGGACGCGCAGAATCGTGACGAGAAGCGCCGCTTTGAGCGCATTGATATTTCTTCCAGCGCGCAGATCGCGGTGCTGGACGAGAACGGCGGCAGGGTTGGAACGCTGCGGCAACTGGCGCGCGGCGGCTTTGCCATGGAACCGGAGACGTCCTACAGCAAGGACAACAAAGTCCACAACTTCACCATCCATGAACCCGCCGAGGACATTCGCGTGGAAGTCAGCGCGCGGGTCCGCTTTGCCGAGGAAAACCTGGTGGGCTTTGAGTTTGTCGATCTCACGGCCGATTCCGCCGTGGACGTGGGCGTGATTATCGGCAAGTATTACGAGCACAATAAGGCGTGAGCTTTCGGGCGCTGATGAAAACGCCCCCCAACGGGCGCAGCTCAGCAGTTGCGAGAAGTCCCGGGCGGGCTATCTGCCTGTTTTCAATTCCTGCAAATCAATTCCCAGCTGCTGGCATTTCTTGTAGAGATGGCTGCGCTCAAGGCCAAGCGCTTTTGCGGCGTTGGTGATGTGGTGGCTCTGGCGCTTGATTTCATCGAGAATCACCTGGCGCTCAAACTGTTCCACGCGTTCAGACAAGCTGCCTGAACCCACGGCCGCGGCGTGCTCTCCCGCCCCCGCCGCGAGGCCGGGCAAAGCGGCGCGCACCGTCTCCGCCGTAATCGAGTCACCTTCAGCGAACAGCAGCAGCCGCTCCACAACGTTGCGCAGTTCGCGGATGTTCCCAGGCCATGCATGCCCCTGGAGGGCCTGGATGGCTTCAGGCGTAAACGTCGCTTCCTTCCAGCCGTTCTGACCGGCAATCTGCGCGGCAAAATGTTGCGCCAGCGCCGGAATATCTTCCTTACGCTCGCGCAGCGGCGGCAGCACGACGGGGAACACGTAAACGCGATGAAACAGGTCCTGGCGAAAACCGCCCTGCTTCACCTGGTCCTCCAGGTTGCGATGGGTGGCCACAACCACCCGAACGTTGACTTTTACCGGCTTGTCGCTGCCGATGCGCTCGACCTCGCCCTGTTCCAGGACGCGCAGCAGCTTGGCCTGCATGGCCAGAGGCATATCGCCGATTTCATCAAGAAACAGCGTGCCCTCGTGCGCCTGCTCAAACTTGCCCACATGGCGCGAAGCTGCGCCCGTAAACGAGCCTTTTTCGTGGCCGAACAGCTCAGACTCGATCAATTCCGCGGGGACGGCCGCGCAGTTCAGCGTGATGAACGGGCCTTCGCTGCGATGGCTCTTTTCATGAATCGTGCGGGCGATCAATTCCTTGCCCGTCCCGGTCTCGCCCAGGATGCAGACCCGGCTCTCGCTGGCGGCCACGCGTTCCACCTGCGCCAGCAGGCGGCGCATGGTTTCGCCGGTAAAGATGATTCCGCTATCGCCCAATTGCCTGCGGAGCTGCCTGTTTTCCTGCTTCAAGCGCTCCAACTGGAGGGCGTTTTGCACCGTCAGGAGGAGTTTATCGGTGGAGAGTGGCTTTTCCAGGAAGTCCATGGCGCCAAGGCGCGTGGCTTTAACCGCCATTTCAATGTGCGCCTGTCCGGACATCATGACCACCGGCGTAGTCACGCCGGCCGCGCGCATCTGCTCCAGAAGCTTGAGCCCGTCCATGACCGGCATGACAACATCGGAGAAAATCAGGTCAAACTCCTCCTGCTTCGCCATCTCCAGCGCACGCACAGGGTTGTCGCATACTGTAGCTTCGTGGCCGGCAAGACGGAAGGCGCGGGAGAGCGACGCCAGCGTGTTGGCGTCATCATCAACGATAAGGAGGTGGGCTTTCATACGGGGCAATCAGGAAATGGCAATTCGCAACTCGCCCTGGCTATCTGCCAATCGCCGTTCCTTTCGCTTCAGTTTTTTTTTCCTCCACATTCACACCCTGGCCTGAAGCCAGAGGCAGCTCAACATGGAACGTGGTTCCCTGCTCTTTTTTGCTCCTGACGC
>DATIWA010000774.1:0-3331 GCA_035465515.1 Candidatus Limnocylindrales bacterium
AAGTGGGACGAACCCGGGGGGAGGGGCGGGGGGTGGGCGGCGCAGCGGACCAATTGGGTGATCAGGGCGTTGGGGACCAGGTCGCCGGGTCGTTGGGTCATTGGGTCGTTAGGTGATTGGGTCGTTGGGTGATGGGCAGTCCGGCACATGTGCAGAGAGCAATGGGAAAACGGCAAGAGCAAGCCGGGGGCGACGGTCGCAAGAGATCGGAAGTTGCATTTCAGGAGGAAGGAAATGAGCACAACAAAGCGAGACAGCGAGGGAAGGATCGTGGGGAGGGTGTTCGATGATCCGGAAGCGAAGGTCTATATCGAGGGCTATGGGTACTTTGCGGAGTATGAAGCGGAGGAGGCCAGACGCCAGTGTGAAGAAAAGCGCGCGGAGCGCGACAAGGCCGCGAAAGAGTGCTGGCTGGCGACGGACGAAGGGAAGCTGTGCGCGGAGATCTATAACAAATTCCAGCTCTACAAGAAGTACATGGAGAAGAACCCGTACAAGTTTGGACGGGGAGACGGAAAGCCGATGGATTTTCCCGAGCACATGCTGTTTGCCGCAGCGTTGAAGGAATTTGAGGAAGAGCGCGCGAAAGAGGCGGAGACAAGGCGGCAGCGCCTGGAAAAAGCCCAACTGGCGGCGCGCTGCACGCACGTTCACATGGACGGGGAGCGCTGCGGGTCGCCGAAGATGAAAGACAAGGACCTGTGCTTCATGCATGAGCGGATGAAGAAGATCAAGGCGGCCAAACTGGACCTGGGGCCGATGGAAGATGCGGACAGCATACAAGTGGCGATCAAGAAGCTACAGGTGGCGGTGATTGACGGAACGCTGGACAACAAACAGGTGAGCCAACTGGCGTACCTGATTCAACTGGCCGCATGGAATGTACGCAGCACCACATTCGGAATGAGATACGAATCGGGACAGTGATCGCGGAATATTGAGTTCCAGATGACAAAAAAGTGAAGCTTTTCCGCGCTTCGGAAATCAAAGTACAGTCGAGGTGACGCATGCAATTGAAGCCTTTCCTGCTGGACATGTGGCTGGACGCCCACGAGCACGATATCGAGTTCAACCTGGCCGCGAGCACCGGCCCGGGCTGGAGCGTGAACCAGTTGCTGGATCTGGCCGGCGGGGAAGAGCGGCAGCGGTTTCTGGAAGACAAGCTGCCGTACAGCCATCCCGCGGGCGCGGACGGCCTGAGGGAGGCGATTGCGGAGATGCAGCAAGTCAGCGTGGACAGCGTGCAGGTGGTCACCGGCGCGTCTGAGGCGCTGCTGGTGCTGATGTGGCTGGCGGCGGAACCCGGGACCAACATGATCCTGCCCGCGCCGGGCTTCCCCACGTTTTCCGCCCTGCCGGAATCGCTGGGCATTGAGACGCGCTTCTACCACGTGATTGGAGAGAAGGGCTTTGCCATTGACATTGAAGAGATCAAGCGGCTTGCGGACGCGCGCACCAGGCTGGTGCTGATCAACAGTCCGCACAACCCCACGGGCGCGACCATCAGCGACGCCGACATGGAGAGCCTGCATGAGTTTACTTCTTCGCGCGGCATCCAGCTGGTAAGCGACGAGGTCTATCATCCGATTTACCACGGACGGGAGACGAAATCCGCCGCGCGCCTTCCCCACGCCACGGTGATCAACGATTTCTCCAAGGCCTTCTCCATCCCCGGGGTCCGCACCGGATGGATCATTGAGCATGACGCGGCCCGCCGCAGGCAATACTGGAATGCCCGGGCGTACTTTTCCATCTCCAACAGCACGCCGGCAGAGACGCTGGCGGAGATTGCGGTGCGCAAACGCGACATTATTCTCGAGAAGACAAAGCGCGTGGCCGCGCGAAACCTGGAGCTGCTGGATGGCTTTATGGCCCGGCATCGCGACCGGCTGGGCTGGATCCCTCCGCAAGGCGGGGTGACGGCATTCCCATGGCTGCTGGAGAAAGAGGACGCGCGGCCTTTCTGCGAGGCGGCTGCCCAACGCGGCGTCCTGCTGGCTCCGGGAGACTGTTACGACGAGCCGTCTTACTTCCGGCTTGGCTTTGCCGCCAGCGGCGACGAATTCAAATTGGCGCTGGCCCGCCTTGGAGAGCTGGTGCAAAACTGGCCGGCGACAAAGGAGATGGCGGTCTGACCGGGCGACCCCACTGCCTTAAGGAGCAAAAAATAGGCCGCGTTTTGCAGCTGAGAGCTTGAGTCGGTTTCCTTGATAAGAAATCGATAAGGAATTCTTCTGCAGATGCATAGGTAAAGATCGGGTCCTTGCGCCCGACTAGTAAAACGTGGCCCTGGCGGCAAAACCCCTTTGGGGCGGATTTAAGGCTTTTCTTTGGTTGAGTGTAAGGTTGGTCCGATTCAAACTAAACAGCTATCTTCCCAATCCTGCTGATCTGGTCTACACTCTTTCAACCTCAGCGGCTATGGATATTGAATTTACGCTTGACGGACTACTAGTTGAGCCGGCCTTCGGCCTGCCGGAGATCGCGGGCTGCGCATTCCGTTCCCGGAGGAGGCGCCGCTTATGACGCCGGCAGTGTGTCCCTACTGCCGGGGCGCGGTTGAGGATGCGGAAAGGGAAGCTACCGTTTGCGCGGGTTGTGGCACGCCGCACCATGCGGATTGCTATGCCGAAAACGGCGGCTGCACGGTTTTCGGATGCAGCGCTGCTCCGGAGGAGGAACCCGGGATCAGCGTGTCCGGCGCCGATCTGGCAACGCCGGCCCTTGCCGGAGGCATGCAGGCGCAGGCGCCGGTCGCCCGGTCTGCCCCTCCGCCGCCGCTCAATGGCGCGGCCACAGCAGCGCCTGCGGCCGTTCCGCTGTCCAGCGCCGGCAGCGTGCTGTTTCGGCCCGCGCCGGTTGTCCCGAGCGTCGCGGCGGCTGCGCCCGCAAACATTGACCTGACGCCGGACCCCAATGCAAAACATCAGAGCACTTTTATTCTGCTGGGCGTGTTTCTGGGAATGTTTGGCGGGCACAGCTTTTATGCCGGGTACAAGAACAAGGCCTTTGTGCAGCTTGGCATCAGTGTTCTGACCCTGGGCTTCGCCAGCCCGATGATATGGGTCTGGGCAATCATTGATGTGTTTACGATCCAAGAAGACGTTGCGGGAGTGAAATTCAGATCGTAGGAACGGGGGAAGCGATGAACTATTTCGTGAAGCGCGGTGAAGAGAAGTTTGGCCCTTACAGCCTGGCCGAGATGCAGCAATATGTGCAGTCGGGCAACATCTCGTCCGGCGATCTGGCCCAGAGCGAAGGGATGAGCGAATGGGTCCCGGTTTCACAAGTGATCGGAAACATACCGATTCCGGTGACGTCGCAGGGCGCC